>NZ_JBNDKI010000022.1:0-95149 GCF_050435445.1 Luteibacter sp. 621
GCGCGGCCACCCCCCCGGGGCCGGGGTGGGGGTGCTGGGTGTGTGTTTGGGGGGGGGGGGGGGGGGGGGCGGGGGGCGCCCCGGGCCCCCCGCCCCCCCCCCCCCCCCCCCCCCCCCCCACCCCCCCCCCCCCCGCCCCGCCCCCCCCCCCCCCCCCCCCCCCCCGCTCCTACAGGGGTTACTCTTCTTCGGATACGCCGGGGATAGCTTCTTTCTCAACATCCAGATGCGATGCGGCAAGCGCAACTTGCGTGCGGTTGGAGACACCAAGCTTGCGCATGATCGCGGTCATGTGGGCCTTGACCGTGGCTTCGGACACGCCAAGGTCATACGCAATCTGTTTGTTGAGCAAACCTTCCGCGATCATGTTGAGTACGCGGAACTGCTGCGGCGTGAGCGATGCGACGCGCGCGGCGACATCGGCTTCATCCGGCTTGAGTTCCACCGTGCCGCCCATCAGTTGGTGTGGCAACCACACATCGCCATCGAGCACGGTACGAACCGCCTGCACGATGTCATCTACGGCGGCCGACTTCGGGATGTACGCCGAGGCGCCGTGCGCGAGTGCACGCCGTGCCACCTGCGCTTCCTCGTGGCCGGATACCACGATCGTAGGCAGCCCCGGATACTGCCCGCGGATGTGGGCGAGCGCGGAATACCCGCGCGCACCCGGCATGTGCAGGTCCATCAACAGCAGGTCGGCTTCCGGCATCGTTTCGATGAGCGCGAAAAGCGCAGGCACGCTATCGGCCGTATGCACGGTGGCATCCGGCAATGCCGCTATCACCGCACGCTGCAACGCGTCGCGGAATAGCGGGTGGTCATCGGCGATGAGGACGTCGCTCACTTGATCAGTCTTTCTTCCACGAGATTCTTCACCACGCCCGGATCCGCGAGCGTCGATACATCACCCAGCTGGTCCGGCGCGTTCTCCGCGATCTTGCGCAGGATGCGGCGCATGATCTTGCCCGAACGGGTTTTCGGCAGACCCGGCGCCCACTGCAGGTGATCGGGTGCCGCGATGGGACCGATCTCCTTGCGCACACCGGCGATCAGCTCCTTTTTCAGGTCTTCGCTGCCGGCTTCGCCGGCATTGAGGGTCACGAACGCGTAGATGCCCTGGCCCTTGATGTCGTGGTGGCAACCAACGACAGCGGCCTCCGCGACCTTCGGATGCGCGACCAGCGCGCTCTCCACTTCCGCGGTACCGATGCGGTGGCCGGAGACATTGATCACGTCATCGACGCGGCCGGTGATCCAGTAGTAGCCGTCTTCATCGCGGCGCGCACCGTCGCCGGTGAAGTAATTACCCGGGTAGGCCTTGAAGTAGGTATCAATGAAGCGCTGGTGATCGCCATATACCGTGCGCATCTGGCCTGGCCACGAATCGGTGATGACCAGGTTGCCGCTGCATGCACCCTCCTGCACCTTGCCTTCGGCATCGACGATGGCCGGCTTGATGCCGAAGAATGGCAGCGTGGCCGAACCCGGCTTCAGGTCGATCGCGCCCGGCAGCGGCGTGATCAGGAAGCCGCCGGTCTCGGTCTGCCACCAGGTATCGACAATGGGGCAGCGCTCTTCGCCCACCACGCGGTAATACCAGTTCCAGGCTTCAGGGTTGATCGGCTCACCCACGGTGCCCAGGATGCGCAGGCTCTTGCGCGAGGTCTTCTGCACGGGCGCATCGCCTTCGCGCATGAGTGCGCGGATCGCCGTCGGCGCCGTGTAGAACAGCGTGACCTTGTGCTTGTCGACCACCTGCCAGAAGCGGCTGAAGTCCGGGTAGTTGGGCACGCCATCGAACATGACCACCGTCGCGCCGTTGGCCAGCGGGCCGTACACCACATAGCTGTGGCCAGTGATCCAGCCCACGTCGGCCGTGCACCAGTAGATGTCATCTTCGCGCAGGTCGAAGGTGAGCTCATGGGTAAGGCTGGTGTAGACGAGATAGCCGCCACTGGTATGCAGCACGCCCTTGGGCAGGCCGGTGGAGCCCGAGGTGTACAGGGTGAACAGCGGGTCTTCCGCGTTCATCGGTTCGGCCGGGCAATCGGTGGATTGCCCCTCCATGAGGGTGTGGTACCAGCGGTCACGCGGCGACTGGAGGTTGATCGCGCCGCCGGTGCGGCGCACCACGATCACGGTTTCCACGCTGTTGGTGTTCGGGCGCGTCAGCGATTCATCGACATTCGCCTTCAACGGGATCTTCTTCCCGCCGCGGCACCCCTCGTCGGCCGTTACGATCAGCTTGGCCTTGGAATCCGCGATGCGGCTGGCCAGCGAATCCGGCGAGAAGCCGCCGAACACCACCGAGTGGATGGCGCCGATGCGGGCGCAGGCCAGCATGGCGACGGCCGCTTCCGGGATCATGGGCAGGTAGATGACCACGCGGTCGCCCTTCTCCACGCCCAGGTTCTTCAGCGTGTTGGCGAACTGGCACACCTCGGCGTGGAGCTGGCGGTAGGTCAGGGTGCGGGTTTCGTTGGGGTCATCGCCCTCGAAGATGATGGCGGTCTTGTCGCCACGCTTTTCCAGGTGACGGTCCAGGCAGTTGGCGGCCACGTTGACCTGGCCGTCCTCGAACCAGCGAATGTGCAGGTTCGCTGGGTCGTACGAGACGTTCTTGATCTTCGTGGGCGGGGTGATCCAGTCCAGCCGCTCGCTCATCGTCTTCCAGAAGCCCTCCGGATCCTGGACCGATTCCGCGTACATGCGCTGGTAATCGTCCTTGCGGACACGCGCCTTTTCGGCGAAGGCGGGATCAACCGGGTGGATCTCGGACATGCTGGCTCCTGCGTAACCATGGTTCGTGGGGCGTGGGCCCTGAGTGTAACGTCGCGGCGCAGCATCCGGATGCGGCGCACTTACGACTTTGGTCGAGGTTCGACCTTTGGCGAATGGATGCCGGGGCCCGGGTGCCACATGCTCGGCTCGCCAAGGGTTGGGGAGACCATTGATGAAGACCACGCATTCCGGTGGCCGTAAGGCCATCGCCTTCAGCGTTGCCTGTGCACTCATGCTGCCGCTCGCAGCCATGCCGCAGCTCGCACACGCCCAGTCGAAATCGAAGAAAACCACCAGCCGCGAAGCGCAGCTGGAGCAGCGCGTGAACCAGCTGGAACAGCAGCTGGCCGAGCTGAAGGCCATGATCCAGGAACAGAAGACGGCCACCACCGAGGCCACCACCACGGCCCAGGCCGCCCAGACCCAGTCGCAGGCGACGGAGGAAAAGGTAACCAAGGTCGAGAAGACCGTGGCCGCCGTGCCGGCCAAGCCCGCCTTCACCACCGGTACCACGCCAGGCGTCTCGCTGGCCCTGCACGGTTTCATCAACGTCAGCGGCTTCAAGCAGGATGGCAACTACCAGTACGGCAACGGCCAGAACGCCGAATACCCGCTACCCGGCGCCACCGGCAAGGCCAATTCGATCACGGGCGTGGATGTACGTAACACCCGCTTCTGGCTGGATTTCACCGGCGCGAAGTTCAACGAGAACTGGTCCGGCTCCGGCCGTATCGAGATGGACTTCTTCGGCGGGTTCAACGGCACCGGCGCCTACGCCGGTTCGCAGCCCGAACAGCGCCTGCGCCAGGCGTACATGGATATCAGCAACGCCGATTCCGGCACCACCTTCCGCATCGGCCAGATGTGGCAGCTGCTGTTCCCGCTGGATTATGTGCCGCAGTCGCTCTCGCACATCGCCTTCCCGCTGGGTTACGGCACCGGCCTGATCGGCTGGCGCTACCCCGGCATCGTGTGGATGCAGGACCTGAACAAGGGCTCGGAAGGCACCAAGTGGCGGTTTGACCTGGGCGCCTACGAAGGCAGCTGGAACGGCCCGGGTGCCACGACCAACTTCCTCACCGCAGGTAACGCCGGCTTCAAGCCGCAGATCCAGGCGCGCATCACTGCGAAGGGCAAGGACTGGCAGGCGTTCCTGGGCGCGCATTACAGCCGCGTCGACCTGCATGGCGTGGATGGCAACACCATTACCCCGATCAAGTCGAACATCAAGAGCACCGCCGTGGAACTGGGCGGTATGTGGACACCGGGCAGCTTCATCCTGAAGGGCGCGGTGTACACGGGTAACGCGATCGGCCAGATGTTCGGCGACCTGTCCCAGTTCGGCGACATCAAGGACAAGGGTGCCTGGTTGCAGGCCGGCTACAAGTTCGACAAGCACTGGACCCTGTTCGCCTTCGGCTCGGTCAGCAAGCCGGACAAGGACGATGTGCTGCGCTGGCGTGCCGCAAACACGGCCGGCCTGCTCAAGGGTACGCAGCAAGCGCTCAGCCTCCAGTACAGCACGGGGCCGTTCGATTTCAGTGGCGAGTGGATCCATTCCAAGATCAACTCCACCACCACCAATGGCCTCGGTCGCCAGGCGGATTCCGGCAACGAGTACACCCTCAACGCGATGTACAAGTTCTGACGGAGACCGCAGCATGGCCACCACCGCACACGGCATGCGTGCCGACGGCAACATCGGTACCAGCCACAAACGCGTGATCTTCGCGTCCAGCCTGGGCACCGTTTTCGAATGGTATGACTTCTATCTGTACGGCTCGCTGGCCGCCACCATCGGCAAGCAGTTCTTCACCGGCCTGAACGACACCAGCCAGTTCATCTTCGCGCTGCTGGCATTCGCTGCGGGCTTCGCGGTGCGCCCGTTCGGTGCGATCGTGTTCGGCCGCATCGGTGACCTGATCGGCCGCAAGTACACGTTCCTTGTCACCATCATCATCATGGGTACCTCCACGTTCCTTGTGGGCGTGTTGCCGGGGTACACCACGATAGGTGTGGCCGCGCCGGTATTGCTTATCCTGTTGCGATTGCTGCAAGGCCTCGCGTTGGGCGGTGAATACGGTGGCGCGGCAACCTACGTGGCCGAGCACGCACCCGATGGCAAGCGTGGCCTGTACACCAGCTTCATCCAGATCACCGCGACCTTCGGATTGTTCCTGTCGCTGCTGGTGATCCTGGGCACGCGTCTTGGCCTGGGTGCAGACACCTTTGATGCCTGGGGCTGGCGCATTCCGTTCCTGATCTCGGCCATTCTCGTCGGCGTGTCGGTGTACATCCGCATGCAGCTGCATGAATCGCCGGTGTTCCAGCAGATGAAGGCGGAAGGCAAGCACTCCAAGGCACCGCTCACCGAGGCGTTCGGCCAGTGGAAGAACCTGCGCCTGGTGATCCTTGCCCTGCTGGGTGCCACCGCCGGCCAGGCCGTGGTCTGGTACACGGGCCAGTTCTATTCGCTGTACTTCCTGACCCAGAGCCTGAAGATCGATGCCACGACGGCCAACCTGCTGATTGCCGCCGCACTGTTCATCGGCACGCCGTTCTTCGTGTTCTTCGGCTGGCTATCCGATCGTGTTGGCCGTAAGCCGGTGGTGCTCGCGGGTTGCCTGATCGCCGCGCTCACTATGTTCCCCATCTTCAAGGGCCTCACCCACTTCGGTAACCCGGCCATCGAAGCCGCCGCGGCCAACGCACCGGTCGTGGTTACTGCCGATCCGAACGCCTGCAGCTTCCAGTTCGATCCGGTGGGCAAGCACACCTTCACCAGCTCATGCGATGTAGCCAAGAGCGTGCTGGCCAAGAAGGGTATCCCGTACAGCAATGCGGCCGCGTCGCCGGGCACGTTGGCGACGGTGAAGATCGGTGATGAGGTCATCGAGTCGTTTGAAGGCACGGGCATGGACAAAGCCGCGTTCACGGCGGAGCAGAAGGCGTTCACCGGCAAGGTGGATGACCAGCTGAAGACCGCGGGCTACCCGGCCAAGGCGGATCCCTCGCAATCGAACTACCCGATGCTGGTGGTCCTTCTGGCGATCCTGGTGCTCTACGTGACCATGGTCTATGGACCGATCGCCGCGTGGCTGGTGGAGATGTTCCCCACCCGCATTCGCTACACGTCGATGAGCTTGCCGTACCACATTGGTAATGGGTGGTTTGGTGGGTTTGTGCCGACCATTGGTTTCATGCTCGTGGCGTACAAGGGGGATATCTACTACGGGCTTTGGTATCCGGTGGTGGTCGCCTTGATGACCTTTGTGGTTGGGTTGTTCTTTGTGCGCGAGACGAAGGATCTTCCGCTGGAGCATTGAGGTACAACCGATCGCGTGCAAGCACGCTCCTACAGGGAGCGACGCCGCAAAAAACACTTCACAAAAAAGGCCCGCCGGATGAACCGGCGGGCCTTTCTCATTCCACTTCGCTAGCGCTTAGAACGCGACGCGAACACCTGCCGTCACGCCATACGCCGAGCGACCCGAACCTTCTTCAGCGGTGAGGCCGCCGTAGAGGTACGTGCTCTTCGCCAGACGCATCGTGCCGTTGGCATTCACCTGCACGAAGCCACGGCCAACACCCGGTGCGGCCGTGTCGAAGCGCTGGCCGGCCATCGTGTTGTTCACGGTCGGGTCGAGCAGGTTGCCGGTATCGGCACCCACGGCGACACCGGCACGCCAGGTCAGCGTGGTGGCCAGCGGATCGGCCGCCTTCGAACCGAGCGTCACGCCCGCGAGGACGCGCGTGCCGGTTTCGGAGAGCTTATCGAGCGACAGCGCGGCGACCGAGGTACCGCGTTCGGCCGATGCATCACGCTCCACCTTCTGCCACACCGCGCTCACGTACGGCTCGATGCGGTTGCCCGAGGCCGTCTGCATGGGCATGCGCAGGGTCGCGCTGGCCATGGTGTCCTTGCCCGAGGTACGCGTATCCAGCGAACCACCACCCATCGGATCGGCGCGGCGCGTCGACCAGTCGGTGGTGCCACGTGCGGCCATGCCATCGAGCACGAAGCCACCCAGCGCCTGCTGGGCGTACACGATGCCGGAGTTGCCACGGATCGAACCGGAGCCACCGTGGGCGATCACGTTCGTGTCGTGGTGCGTCGCAGCCACACCGATCACCGTGCCATTGGCGGCGTAGAGATCCACACCGGCCGTCGTGCGGTCGGTGCCGGTCTCGAAGCCGCTGCCCTGGCCATCGGCGATGGAACGGTTGCCATCGCGGGTGACGTTGGCCCACGCGTTGTGTGCCGTGTCGGCCGACTGCACATCGGTGCCGAGGTGGTCGCTGACATCGCGCTGCATACCGAGGCCTGCATTGCGTGCCGCTGCCGCTTCATCGGCATGCACTTCACCCGAAAGGCTGCTCACCATCGTGCCGACCTTGTCCGCGCCGAGCGAGGACACGGCGTACAGCAGGGTGCTCTGTGCGGCCGTAGCGGTGCCGGCATCCTGTGCGACCACGGCGCCATCCAGCGCACCTGCGGCGGCCAGACCGTTGCGCTTGGCCGAGGCACCGAGCAGCTGTGCATACGACACCGGGGTGACGCGCAGATCGATGCTGTGGCCGCCATCGACGCCGTAGAACGCGAGGAAGCGCGTATTCGCGGCGAGGCCGGCGGTCGGCTGCGTGATCGAGGTGAAGTAGCCAGTCACGCCACCTTCCGCGGTAACGATGCGGTACGTGGTACCCAGCGCCGCCGTGTAGGTGTTGCTCGCATCACCCGTGATGCCGCGCAGGGTCGGAGCCAGCGTGCCGTTGGCGACAAATTGGTTGCCGGCGCCGGTAACGAGCACACGCGAGTAGTTGCCCGCGCCATTGCCGGTGCCCAGGCCGTCGATATCGACCTGCAGCGTGGCGCCGGCCTGCATCGTCACGGTGCCCGCCACCGTGAGCGTGCCCGGCGAGTTACCGGCGGCAAGCGTACCTTCCACGTTCACCGGGCCGCTGATGTGGCCAGTGCCGCGCAGCGTACCGGCGGCATCCACCTGCACGAAGGCGCTGTTCAGGTCGCCGTTGGCGCTCAGGATGCCATCCTGCACGCAGGTACCGCTGCCCAGGTTGGCCGAGCCGGTGAGGCTCAGCTTGCCCTTGCCCGACTTCACGAAGCAGGCATCGCCTGCGGCTGCGGCCAGGTTGCCGGAGAGCACAGTGGTGGTGCCCGCATCCACGTTCACGCCCGAGTTGCCGCTGATGATCACCTGCTGGCCCGTGCCGAGCGTCGCCACGGTCTGCAGCGTGCCACCCTGAAGCAGGATCTGGCCGGTACCGAGCGACGAACCGGAATCGATGCGGATAACGCCGCCGTCGATCAGGGTGCCACCGGTGAAGGTGTTGTTACCGCTGACGATCAGCGTGCCGCCACCCAGCTTCACCAGGCCGCCGCTACCGCTCATGTCGCCCTGCTGGTTAAGCGTCACGCCATCCAGCGTGTTGATGCTGGCGCCGTTCGCACCAATCACGATGTCGCGGTCGGTGGTCATCGTCTTGGTGACGGTGAGGTTGCCGCCGTTGATCGCGATGTTGTTCGACGCCGCACCGAGGTTGGCATCGGACGAGATCTGCAGCGTACCGCCGTTGATCGTATTGCCGCCGGTGTAGGTGTTGTTGCCACCCAGGATCAGGGTGCCGTCGTTCACCGTGGTGCCGCCGCTGTGCGAGGCGACGCCATCGATCTCGAGCGTACCTTCACCGTTCTTCACCAGCCCGGACACGCCGCTGACGTTGCCGGTCGCCGTGACCTTGGTCGACGCGTCGGTATCGAACGTACCCGTGCCGTCAAGGGTGATGCTGCGCGCGGTGGTGAAGCTGCCCGTGGTGTGCAGCGTACCGCCCATCAGGTCGATACCGTTCGATGCATCACCCAGGTTCGCATCCGAACCGACCTGCAGCGTGCCGTTGCCGATGTAGTTGCCACCGGTGTAGGTATTGTTACCGGTGAGCACCATGGTGCCGTTCACGACATAGGTACCGCCCGTCTGCGATGCCACGCCGTCCACTTCGAGGGTACCCGCGCCGCCCTGGGCGAGTACGCCGCTGCCGGACACCGTACCGGAGGTGACCATACGGGTGCCTGCATCGGCGGCGATCAGGCCATTACCATCAAGCACGAGGTCACGGGTGGAATTCACGTCGCCCGTGGTGTGCAGGATGCCACCGTTGAAGACGATGTTGCCGTCGCTGCCGAGATTGTTGTCGTTGGCGATCTGCAGGGTGCCGCTATTGATCCACGTATCGCCGGTGTAGCTGTTGGCGTGGTCAAGCACCAGCGTGCCGTTGCCGCTCTTCACGACCGGGCCGACGCCAAGAATCTCGCCGCTGCTGGTGGTCGTCGTGTTGCTATCCACATCGAACGTCATGCCGCCGAGCACGGCGACCTGCTTGCTGGTATCGACATCGCCCGTGCTGTGCAGCGTACCGCCGGAAACGATGAGGCCGTTGCCCAGCGCGGAGCCCAGGGCATTGCCGCTGTTCACTTCAAGGGTCGTGCCGCCGTTGATCACGGTCGAACCCATGTAGCCGTTGTTACCGTTGAGCACGAGGGTGCCATCGTTCACGACGACGCCACCGGTCTGGTTCGCGTCGCCATCGATGCGCAGCGTGCCTTCGCCATTCTTGTAGATGGTGCCGTCGCCGGTGACATCGCCGGTGGTGGCGAAGGTCGTGCCGATATCGGTGGTGAACTGGCCGCCGTCGGCGGAGAGCGCGACATTGCGCGCCGAATCCACATCGCCCGTGGTGTGCAGCGTGCCGCCATTCAGGGTAATGCTGCCCGAGGCAGCACCCAGGTTCCCATCGTTGGCGACCTGCACCGTGCCACCATTGGCGACCGTCGTACCGCCCGCGTAGGTGTTGCTGCCGGCGAGTACGAGCGTACCCATGCCCGCCTGGTAGACGCTACCCGTGCCATCTACCGTGCCACCCAGCGTGAGCGTTTCGCCAGCGTCGTTGACGAAGACGCCACCGGTGCCATCGACATGCACATCGCGCGACGTCGACATCGTATCGGTGGTGTACAGGGCACCGCCGTTAAGTGTCAGGTCGCCCGACGGATTACCGAGGTTGGTGTCGCTCGAAATCTGCAGGCCCGCGCCGGAGTTGACCACCGTGCCGCCGGTGTAGGTGTTCGCCGTGGAGCTAAGCACCAGGGTGCCGCCATCGACGATGGTCTTGCCGTCCTGCGTCAGTGCGCCGGACTGGTCCAGGATGCCCGAGCCACCCTTGATGAAGTCACCGGTACCGGCGACGGTACCCGCGTTGTCGAGGGTGGTGTTCGCGGCGGTATCGATCGTGCCCGAGCCCACGACATCGATGGCGCGGGTCGACGACATGTCGGCCGTCGTCGCCAGGGTGCCATCGTTCAGGGTGAGGCCGCCCGTGCCGAGCGCGCCATCGTTGGAGATCGCGACGGTGCCGCCGTTGCTGACGCTCGTGCCACCGGTATAGGTGTTCGTGCCGGTGAGCACTTCGGTACCACCGCTAACATTCACACCGCCGGTGCCATCAATGGTGCCGCTGAACGTATCGTGCGCGTCGGTCAGGTTGAGGTCGTTGCCGCCCAGGAGCACGCTGCCGTTACCCGCGAGCGAGGTGCCCGTCGTGTCATGGGTGGCTGCGGAGGTGTCGAGCGTCGCACCCGTATCGACGGTGATATCGCCCGTGCCGATGGAGCCGGCGCCGTCCAGGGCAAGCGTGCCGCTGTTGACGGTGGTGTTGCCGGTGTAGGTGTTGGCCTGGTCGATCGTGACCGTGCCGGTACCCGCCTTCACGACATCACCGGTGCCGCTGATGGTGCCGTCGAACGTGCCGTCGGTGTCCTGGTTGAAGGCAACGGTGCCGCTGTTGTCGATGACGCCCACGAGGCTGCCGGTATCGCCCTGCAGCGTGCCCTGGTTGACATCGATGCCACCGGTAAGCGTGGTCGGGCCGGTGAGGGTCAGCGTGCCGTCGCCGGTCTTGGTCAGCGTGCCGTTGCCGTCTAGGCCACCGGTGAAGGTCACATCGCCGTTGGTCGTGTCGACCGTGCCGCCGCCGCTGCGCACGGTCACGTCCTGATCCTTCGTCACGTCAGTGGTCGGCTTGAAGATGCCGTCGTTGAACAGGATGGAGTACTCGTAGTTGAGCTCCGGATCGACCTCGGTATACGTGTTGCCGCCGATCATCGGCACGCCGTTCAGATCGGCGCCGGTGATGGTCAGCGTGTTCGTCAGTACGGGCGCCCACGGGCTCCACGACACCGAAGGGTTCGCGATAGGCACGTACGTATACGTGTACGTGCCGGGCAACAGGTCGCTGAACGAGACGCCCTGCCAGGTCTGGACGGGGCCTTCGCCGGTCTCGTTATCGGGCGTGAGCGTGCTGCCATTGATGGAGTCGGCGTAGAAGTTGTTGACGCCATCCTCGAGTCCGTCAGGCGTCGACGTGGCGCGCTGGCTGAAATCGACCAGTTCGCTGTACCCGTTCGGGCCGGTCAGCTGGAACTGGCCTTCGAAGCCCGTTGCCTCGGTCGGCGCATGGTACGTGCCGTACCAGAACGTGAGGTTGCCGCTGCCGTTGTTGGTGTAGCCCACCGAGATCGTGTGGGCGCTCGCGAACGGGACACCGCACAACGCGATCGCGGCACCCAGTGCAACGCGCTTCAGCGTGGTCGATGCGAAAGAACCGCCAGCGGCGGAACGGCCGCCCTTGGCGGCGGCGCGAGCGTGCTCGGAAACGACAACAAGCTGGCCGATCGTCTTGTTCCAGACGATGCGAAAAATTCTATTCATGGGAAATGCAAAGTCCTGTCAGTGGTGGGCGCCCCCCTGTCGATCGCTCTGGTCCTCCCTGATCGATGACAGCTGCCCTTGGTCGGGAGCGGGGGCGTATCAGCAAGTTGCGTGCCACACCTTGTGAAGATTGCGTTACAACTGCTTAGGCAGTGGCCGCCGTGGCAGCGGGTGACGAGGCAGGTCGTTATGTGACGCAGTTCACATTCGTGGTGACCGAATATGAGTAGGAATTTTCGGCAATAGGTGAAGGAATAGCCGAATCTCAGCCCTCGGAACCGCTGATAGTTCGTGATTGGCATCAAAATTCGAACGACTGAAGCCCTTTCGGCAGGTCGCGTGTCCTGAGATTCGGATGGTGTACATTTGTACGATGAGCCAGCCGATCCCCATGATCCGCCCACATAAGGGCCGCGGTGCCGCCTCCAATCCGGAGGGCCGGTTCGAATCCACCCGGTACCAGGCCGAAGACGACGGCTGGCACCGCGAGGAAGATGATCGCCGCCCCGCTACCACCGTGAGCCAGGAAGTCGCCCGTAGCGTCGTGTCACGAAATGACTCGCCCGATGTAGGCTTCGATCAGGCGATCAACCCTTACCGGGGTTGCGAGCACGGCTGCATCTACTGCTACGCCCGCCCCTCACATGGCTACCTCAACCTCTCGGCCGGCCTGGACTTCGAGACGAAGCTGTTCGCCAAGACCAACCTCGCCGACATCCTCCGCGACGAGCTGGCCAAGAAGAACTACACCTGCAAGCCGATCAACATCGGCAGCAATACCGATCCCTACCAGCCGATCGAAAAGAGCTGGCGCCTTACCCGCGCCGCGCTGGCGCTGCTGAACGAGTGCAACCACCCGTGCACCATCGTCACCAAGAACGCGCTGATCGAACGCGACATCGATATCCTCGCGCCGATGGCCGAGCGCAACCTGGTGCAGGTGTTCATCTCGATCAACTCGCTGGATAACAAATTGGCATCCAAGCTGGAGCCGCGTGCGTCAGCGCCGCATCGGCGGTTGCAGGCGGTGAAGACGTTGCACGATGCAGGGGTTCCGGTGGGCGTGCTCGTCGCGCCGATCATTCCGGCGCTTAATGAGAAGGATGTCGAGGGCATCATCGAACGAGCTGCGGCGAACGGCGCGAACTCGATTGGGTACACGTGCATTCGCTTGCCGCACGAATTGAAGCAGCTATTTCGCGAATGGCTGGATGTGCACTACCCCGAGAAGGCCGCGCACATCATCAGCCTCATCCAACAGATGAATGGTGGGAAGGACTACGACAGCAACTTTGCGACGCGTATGCGCGGGCAGGGTGTGTTTGCGGACATCATCAGGAAGCGGGTGCAGGTGGCTTCGAGGAAGGCGGGGCTACACCGGGCTTGGGATACCGTTCTGGATACGTCGAAGTTTGTGCCGCCGCGGATTCATTCGCCGCAGGGGGAGTTGTTCTGAGACATAGGACCGGATAGGGCACTGTCCTCTGGGTCACCGCGCCCACGGCCCATTTGACTTCCTGGCGCTTACCCCGCTACGGCCCTGGCATATAAGCGCTCTCGATCGGATCCGGCGTTTCCGAGGGGGGGCGAATCCCCCCCTTCTCAACCGCATGATGACCCTGTGCCACGGTGCGTCGCATTTCATAGTAGGTCGTATTCTGAGATAAGCGATAGAAAGACAGGAGCCCTCTAAGAACTGAAGAACGGCCTGCATGACGCGATGTCACACTACGGCGCCGGCCTAGTGCCTTACTACATCATGTTCTTCGGCTGTAGTGCGTTGAACGCGGAACGGATACTGTCGCGTGCCTCACTACGGAAAGATCTCCGAAGGCGTGCGGCGGAATCATGCTCCCCGCGCCGCGGACTTCTTCCTTCAGTCCTGCTGGTGCATCGAGCGCCCACATACGAGCCGCTACATATCGAAGACAACACTCTCGCTTGGAATCCGATTAAGCCATTGCAGAAATCCTATGAACGAAATCGATGCGTGTCGAAGGTTCCTCGCTAGGATCGTTTTCAGGACCACGTTGAGCGAGTGATCAACAAAGACTCCGACGCTACAGCGTCTGCAGGAACGCCATAAGATCCGCCCGCTCCTGCGCGGTGAGACCAATGGGATAGCCGCTATCGAGGCCACGGTAGTAGACCTCGCGATCAACGGCTGCATCCAACGTAGGGACGCTCCCGTCATGCATGTACGGCGCGGTGAACCGAACTTCGCGCAACGATGGCGTGGCGAACGTTTCGATATCGGCCACGCGGTGGCTCGCGGCGAAGTGGCCTAACTGGGCTTCGTCGGCGTGGGTCGCCACGCGATCGCCCAGCGCTCCGCCCGACAGATTCCGACTGAGCACGCCTTGTGTCAACTCGGGAAGGCGTGCGGCAATATCGTCCATGCTGACGCCTGACCGATGGAAATCGTAGTCGGTGAGCTTCGCCCCGTCGAGTACATGGCACGCGGCACATTGGCCTTTCCCAGAAAAAATGCGCATCCCGAGCTTTTCGCGCTCATCGAGCGCCGCTGTCTCGCCGCGGGTGAATCGTTCGTAGCGGGTCGGCGTCAACGGTAGCTCCCGCAGGTACGTGGCCAGCGCGGTGGCGATCATGGCATCCGCCGCCGCCCCAGGCGTGTCCTTACCAGCGGGGAACCATTCGACATAGTCCGGCAGTGCGGTGACTGTCCGGGCGATGGCGGGCCGATCATGAAGTCCCATCTCCACGGGATTACTGAAGGGATCCATCACCGCATCTTCCAGGCGATCACGCCTGCCGTCCCAGAAGAACGAGGTGCGATGCGAGGCAATGGCCGCGGTAAGCGAAGGCGTGTTTCGCGTCCCGGCCATACCGCGAATACCGGTGGCGACGGCCTTGCCATCGGTGAATGCACGTCCGGGCACGTGGCAGGTAGCACAACTCGTCCTGCCATCAGCACTGATGCGGACATCCGTGAACAGCTTCGCGCCAAGGTGGGCTGGCGCGTCGTCAGCGCGGGATCCCTGCGATCCCGGTGCGCGCATGAACGCCAGCGCGCCTGCCCCGGCAAGGGCAAGCGCTAACGCAACACATGTCAGGGCGACGGCCGGGCGCATCCTACGCTCCGCAAGCGGATGCGTCGGTTACATCGCAGCGACGCGGACGCGAGCGCCCGTGGCCGCGAGCATCTTCGCTTGCGCATCCTTCTGCGCGCCGTCACCAACGATAAGGACGGTGACGCCTTTCAACGTGTCCGGCTTGACCTCTTTGCCGAGGCTTTCGATGAACGCGTTCGTCACCGTCGCATCCGGTCCGCCCAGGATCAGCAACGCACCCGGGATGAGGATCGAGCCCGCACCGTGAACGATCGAGTCCGTTTCGTTCTTGCGGCGGTCCTCGGCCATCGAGCCCTCGCCGGCCGGAATCACGTAGATGTACGGCCGCATGCCGATATCGTCAGCGTGCACCTTGCCCTGGTCGGCCAGGTACAGACCCCAGGTGTTCTCATCGGCGGTTGCGGCGGGGCGCGGCACCGTGCCTTTCTTGGCGGCAGCGCTGGCAGGCGCGTTCGCGGCCTGGTCGTTTGATTTGCTACAGGCGCCGAGCGCAAGGGCTGCTACCAGGGCGAACGTGCAGGCGGTCCATTTCTTCATCGATGTCATTCCAGACATGGGCCCGATCCCCCTCGGACCGGCGAGACACAGGGCAGCTCCGCCCTGGCGTGGCGGCATAGATAGCAGATCGCAATTACAAACGCACGCGCGACGGCGATTTATCGCCCGAGGCACACGATTGCGCAGGAAACTGTGATTCGCGTAGCATTCTTCGAATCACTGGATGCGTACATTATTGCGACGTATCAGGGGACCGGAAAGGGCAGCCGGTTATCAAAGGGAAGGCTGGCAGGGTGCCGGCCACAGGGGATGTGCGTATGGTTTCGCAGTGGACGCGTACTCGGTGCGCGCGCAGGAAGCTCGCTTCGTGGATCACCATGGCCGCCCTTACCCTGCTCGCAATCGCAGGTCCGGCGGGCGCAACCCAATACGTTTACGACGCTAATGGCCGGCTCGCTGTCGTTACCGACGACAGTGGCGAAAGCGCCAGGTACGTCTACGATGCGATGGGAAACATCCTTCGTGTCGAACGCGTGCAGGCCTCCGAGCTTCGTCTCTTCACGCTGGTCCCTGCCCATGGCACCGCCGAGACGCCTGTCACCCTCCGCGGCCAGGGTTTCAGTAGCCAGGTTGCCGGCAACACCGTGTTGTTCAACGGTACGGCGGCGACGGTAACGTCTGCGACCGCCAACGAAATCAGAACCACGGTCCCATTCGGCGCAACAACGGGTCCCGTCACCCTTGCCGTGGGCGGGCGCCAGGTAGTGAGTGACGCGCCATTCACCGTGGACGACACGGGGTTGCCGCCAACCGTTGGCGACGTCACTCCTGTTACCGCGGCGGCCGGTGACACGTTAAGCGTGACGGGCACGCATCTGTACCCGATCCCTGGGAAGACCTCGCTTCGCCTCGGTACGCGATCGCTGGATATAGCCCAAGCTGCCACCAACAGCGCCCTCGCCGCCATCTTGCCCAAATCTGCCAGTAGCGGTCGCGTATCAGTGCAAACGCCTTACGGCACGGCCGATGGGACGCAGACGGTGCTGGTCGTCCCGCTGGGTATTGCCCCTGGCCAGATCGCATCGCGTGGTGTCGCGACCATGGACTCGTCACATGTGTCGCTGCAAATGCCGGGTGCGGGGAAGATCGGGGCCCTGCTGTTCGATAACGACGGGCGTGACTGGGTCACGTTGCAGTTAAGCGACGTCGTTACCAACAACAGCCAAGTCACCTACCAGGTCTATGCACCGGGGAATACCCTGGTCCAGCAGGGCTATCTCGATCCGTCGCAACTCTCGCTTCACCTCGCCCGCTTGAGTGGCTCCGGTACGTATCTGGTGCTGTTCACGCCGCAGGGCGCACCGGCCAGCTTCACCGTCGGTGTGGAGTCGAACAGGTCCATCACTGGGCAGCCCACGACTTTGTCGGTCCATGGGGCCTCGCAGAGCGTGCGTGGAACATTTGTCGCGGAGCAGGGACAGACGCTCGTCGTCAAGATCGACCCGGCATTAACAACGCCGGCCGGGGCGAACGTGGGTTACGAGGTGCGGTCACCCAGCGGCATCGCCTACACGTGGAATAACTTCCCGGGTGCGGGCGGCCTTAACATTCCGTCAGTGCCACAGAGTGGCACCTGGCAGCTCATCGCGTGGCCCGGTGCTGGCTACACGGGCAACATGCAGGTGGCCGTGGTGAAGGTCGCGACCGGGAGCCTATCGGCTAGCGGACCGGCGCAGCACTTCGACGCCGTCGCGTCCAAGCAGAACGTTTACTTTGATTTCGACGCCGAGCCGCTCGCCAGTTACGAGCTGGCGTTCCAGGGCGCGACGCTTATTGGATCGGGCTACACACAATACCAGGTGTACGTCACTGGTCCGGGCGGCCAGCAGATCGCAAGCCCCATGTGCTACACGAATAGTGCCAACGGCAATTGCGCGCTGCACCTGTGGTATCTCACCGGGGGCCACTACCAGGTCACGGTGGTACCGGTATACGACGGCGAACTTCATTTCGACGCCATCCTGCGCAAGCATATCGGCGGTCGCGCACTACCCGTGGACGGCGAGCTCGCGTTCAACCTGCCTGCCGCTCAGGCGGAGCGCGTCACGTTCGAAGCCGCGGCAGGGCAGACCGTTGCCCTGCACATTGCCGACATGGTCATGCAACCCGCCGCCGCGGGGGTACGTGTCCTTGTGTACCGCCCAGATGCCGGAGCCATCACGACGCAAACCGTGGCGTATGCCGACGTCAGCATCTCGCCGGCCGGGACGATCAATTTACCTGCGCTCCCGGTGAGCGGTAACTACACCGTTATCGTGCTTCCCGATCTGGGGGCGGCCGGGACGTTCCGGCTGCAGCTCTTTGCCGGCGCGGTAACGCCGCTTATCGCTGACGGTGACGCTGGCCACATCGCCACCCGAACGGACCGACAGACAGGCTACCTGGATTTCGACATCGCGCCGAACGCGATGAACGAGTTGGTGATCGACAACCTGACGACCGCGGGCGCCGCTTACCCACAGGTATACGTCAACATCTATGACAGCGTGGGAAGGAATGTCGCGAGCGGCTATTGCTACCAGCCGGCGTGTGAGTACCACCTGTGGCGCCTGCCAAAGGGTCACTACCGCGCGGTGATCGACCCCAATTACGGCGGTACTTTCACATTGGATGCGCGTCTCCGGACGCACGTCACGGGCCGTTCTTTCGCGAAGGACACGCCACTCGCATTCGCCCTGGCAACGGGCGTCGCCGAGGAAATCGGCTTCAATGGGACGGCGGGCGACACCGTGGCCCTGCAGGTCTCGAACATCGTGAGCGCCGGTGGCCAGGGGGTGCGTTTCATCCTGTATAGCCCCGACACCGGTGCAATCACCGCGGCAACACGAGCCTATACAGATTTCGTCAGCACCTCGTCAGGTCTGGTCAACCTCCCCAGCCTCCCCGCGACGGGTCGCTACACATTGATGATCCTGCCTGTGAACGGCACGGCGGCCAGTGGTGTGGCGAGCATTCTTTCCGGAGAGGCTGGGGCGATCGACGGTAGCGGTGACGGCACGACGTTCGACACCAACGCACCTACGCAGTCCGCGTACCTCAATTTCACGGCGGGGCCGAACGAGGATCTGGAGCTGACGCTCGCGGACGTGGCGGTCAACGGTGCGCAGTATCCGCAGTTCTATGTGGAGATCCGTGACCAGGCGGGTCGCTATATTCTCGGAGATAGCTGTGTCACGGCGAACGTCGGCGCGAGCTGCCAGTACCACCTCTGGCGGCTGCCGCCGGGACGCTACAACGTCACGGTGAGCGCGAACTACGGCGGGACGCTGCATTTCAACGCCATGGTCCGCCGGCGTGCGACAGGCCCGGTGCTGGCAAGGGACACCCCCACGGTGGTGTCGCTGGCGCAAGGCCAGCCCATGGAGCTTACGTTCCCGGCTGATGCAGGCGATGGCATTGCACTGAAGTTCGAAGGTACGACGACCACTCCCGCGGGAGGGAGCGTGCGTGTGCTGGTTTATCGTCCAGACGCTGGCGCGATCGTGCAGTCGACGAGGGCATATACCGACTTCACCGTCAGCCAGGGTGGCGTGGTCGACCTGGTCGATCTGCCTGTAGCTGGTATGTACCGAGTGCTGCTTCTTCCGTCGTACGGGCTTCCTGCCACATCGACGATCACCTCCGTCTCAGGCGGGCGTAAGGCCATACCGGTCGACGGTGGCGCTGTCCGTTTCGACTCCACGGCTAACGGGCAAGCAGCGTACGGCGAATTCACCACCACGCGCCTGCAAGATCTGGAACTCACCCTAAGCAGCGCCACCACGACAGGCGCCCAGTACCCACAGTTCTACGTGTACGTCTGGAATTCGACAGGCCGCCAGGTTGCCGGCGATAGCTGCGTGACCAGCAATACAGGCAATAGCTGCGAGTTCCATCTGTGGGCGCTTCCGCCGGGCCGCTACCGGTTCACCGCGACGCCGAATTACGGTGGCACGGTCCATTTCGACGCGCGCGTACAGTCGCACCTGACCACGGCGCTCGCCCCGGGGGTCTCCACGCCCCTAAGCACCGGAGCCGGCCAGGCACGGCGCTTCACGGTGAGCGCCAATGCGGGCGATACGCTGACGCTCCAGCTTACCGATATCGTCACGAACCCAGCCGGCGCGCCGGTCAGGTTCCTCGTCTATCGCCCCGATGTCGGGCTGATCACCAACAACACCCGCAGCCTTGCCGATGCGCAGGTGAATGCGAGCCAAGTCATGTCGGTGGCCAACCTGCCGGTCGCGGGCGCCTATACGGTGATTGCCCTGCCTGGTTACGGGCTCGCCGCCAGCGGCCACGTCAAGGCGACACTCTCGGCAGGCACGGATGAGCCGCATCACCAGCCGACCAACCTCCCCATGGATGCGGCGAAACACGCATTCAGCTCAGGTAGCGCTGCGAGCGACCTTACGCTGACGTTCGATGCACACGCAGGCGACAACCTGGAGATCGCATTCACCGATGCGCTCCGCGATGGTGGCAAGGCGGGCAGCTTCTATGTCCAGGTCTACGACCCCGCCGGAACCAATATCGACAACTACACCTGCTGGCCGGTCGATCCCGCGTGCGCGCGAAGCTTCTGGAACCTGGTCGAGGGCACGTATGCCGTCGTCGTACGCTCCGGCGGTTCGTCCCTGGCCCTCCAGGCGACCGGCCGGCCGAATACGGTCGTCGGCGCGTTAACGCCGGGTGTCCCGGCAGATATCACGCGGGGCCTGGGTGAAGCACTGCGTTACACGTTCCGCGCTGAAGCGGGTGAAACGGCCATCCTCCATTTGGACAACCTGGCATCCACGCCTGCGGGGTATTACACCAACGTACTCGTATACCGGCCCGACGGCGGCGCCATCTGGGAAAGCAACCCGTACAGCAGCTTCTATTCGCGCGATCGAACGACGCTCACGTTGCCGAACCTTCCGGTCGCGGGCGAGTACGTGGTTATCGTGGGTGGCGACGTAGGCTTGCCGCAGACCGGTACGCTGACCCTGTTCAAGGGGCAGGCGGATCCGAATGTATCCGTCGCGCACCCCAACCGGTTCGATGCGAGCACAAGCGCACAGAACCTGTATCTGAAAGTGGATACCGGCACGGGAGGCGATTTCGAGTTCAGCCTGTACAACGGCGTGACCACCGCATCAACGTACTACTCCATCGCCGTCTTCGACCCCGATGGCGTCAACGTCGACAACTATGCGTGCTACCTGAGCAGCCCGGCCTGTACACGTGAATGGTGGAACACTCGCGCAGGTATCTACACTGTGGTCGTCCAACCGGACGGGTTAGCCAAGATCGGCTTCGATGCCGTGCTAAAGCGCAATGTCGATCGAGGGACCTTACAGATCGGCACGCCAGTCGATATAAGCCATGGCTTTGCCGACGTACTGAGGCTCAAGTTCAGCGCGAGCCAGGGCCAGACCCTGGCCCTGAGGCTGGATGGCGTGACGTCGTCCCCGGCCGGATACAACACGACGGTCATGGTCTTCAGGCCCGATGGCGGCCTGGTGTGGACGAACAATTCGTACAGTTCCATGTACTCGAAGAACCTCCACATACTCAATCTGCCGGACCTTCCCGTCACGGGCGACTATCTCGTCACGGTAGGCAGCGATTATGGCCTCGCGGGCGGTGGAACCCTGACGCTGGTCGCTGGCGTAGCGGGCGATGGCATCACCGATGGCGTAACGAAACATTTCCAGGCCAATACCAACGGACAAAGCATCTATCTGGATGCAGATACCGGTAACGGAGGCGACTTTGAACTGGTGATGACGAACAAATCGAACGACGGTGGACGGGCGAGTTATTACTACGTCTCCGTCTTCGATCCGTCGGGCGTCAACGTCGATAACTACTACTGCTACTTCAGTGACCCGGCCTGCACTCACGACTTCTGGAACGCGAAAGCAGGCAAGTACCGCCTGGTTGCGCAGGCGCAGGAAGACGACAAGATTCGCTTCGATGCGACGATTCAGCGCAACCCGGATCTCGGCCCGATGACGGTGGGCCAGCCCAAGGATTTCACCCATGGCCTTGGGGATGTCGTGCGCACCCGCTTCCACGGAGAGATCGGTCAGGCCGTGGCGCTCCGCTTGAGCGACCTTGGATCCACGCCTGCAGGGTATAACGTCACCGTATCGGTGTACCGACCCGACACCGGGCTTATCTGGGTGCAGAACCCTTACGCGCGCTATTACTCACGCGATGCCCTCACCCTGAATCTCGGCGACCTGCCGGTCACGGGTGACTATGAAGTGGTGATCGGTTCGGACTATGCCATGCCTGCGCACGGCTCGCTGACCGTCGTTCCTGGCGTTACGGGCGCGACGGTCTCGGAGGCATCGGCACAACATCTAAAGAACCTTACACCCAGCCAGACCGTGTCGATGAATGTTGACACGGGTGCCGGTGGAAACTTCGAGTTCATCCTGGAAAACGTGTCGATCGTCGGATCGAGCTATTTCACCCTGGCCGTATACGACCCGGACGGTCGCAACGTAGACAACTTCTACTGCTACGCATCCGATCCGGCCTGTATCCGCGATTGGTGGAACGCCCTCGGCGGAATCTACACCGTGGTGGTAACACCGGACCGTGAAGCCATGGTGGGGTTCGATGCGTCACTGACGCGGAACGTCGAACTGGGGGCGCTGGCTTACGACGAGCCAAAAGAGCTCGCGCATCAACGCATGGTCGTGGAGCGCACATCGTTTGATGCACAGCTTGGCGATACGGTGACGCTGACGTTCGACGACATCGTCACCGACACAGCCGGGCGGAACGCAACGATCTCCGTGTACCGCCCCGATGTGGGTCTGGTATGGCTGCAGAACCCCTTCGCCCGCGTCAACACGAGCACCGCGACCTCACTGACGCTTCCCAACCTGCCTGTGGGTGGTCGTTACATCGTTGTCATTGGTACCGACTGGGGGGTGCCCGCGCACGGCCACCTCTCCGTGAAGAACGGCATCTAAGGGGAAACATGCATGGAAACGCAGCGCACACGGGCACGTCCTGCACGCTCGACGATCGCGTCCTGGCTGGTCATGTTGATGCTTGCGTTACTTGCGGCCATGCCGGCCGCGGCAACCCAATACGTCTACGACTCCAACGGTCGCCTCGTCGCCGTCACCGATGACAGCGGTGAAAGTGCGCGCTACGTCTACGATGCCATGGGCAATATTCTGCGCGTGGAACGCGTGCAGGCCTCGGAGCTGCGCATCTTCGCCATGACGCCCATGCACGGCACGGTGGATACGCCCGTAGCCATCCGCGGCCAGGGCTTCAGTAGTGTGGCGGCCAATGACTCGGTGCAGTTCAACGGCGTAGCGGCGACGGTATCGTCGGCCACGGCAAGCGAACTGAAGGTCGTCGTTCCTTATGGCGCCACGACCGGACCGGTCACCGTTACGGTGGGCGCCCGAACTACCACCAGCGACGGCACGTTCGCGATCGATGAGACGGGGTTGCCCCCGGTCATTGCCGCGGTGGCACCGGATATTGCGGTGGCAGGCACCTCGCTTGGCCTCGACGGCCTGCACCTGTATCCCATTCCCGGCAAGACATCGCTTCGCATCGGCGGCCGTTCACTCGATATCGCCAGGGGTGCCACCAACCAGCACCTGGACGCCATCCTGCCGCCATCGGCCAGCAGCGGTCGTATGAGTGTACAGACGCCTTACGGCACGGCCGAAAGTGTCCAGGGTGTGCTCGTTGTCCCACCCGGGATTGACCTCGCCAAGGTGACATCGCGCGGCGTCGCCACGCTGGATACCAGCCCGGCCCACATCAACCTGCCCGACGGTAATGTCTACGGCGCGGTGATGTTCGACAGCGAAGGCCACTCGTGGATAAGTCTTCAGCTTTCGAACATCTCGGGCAGTTCCGGGAGCATCGGTTACACGGTGTACGCGCCGGGTAATGTCGCTGTGCTCCAGGGCGTCGTGTCGGCCAACAGCCCCTCGATACACCTGGGGCGATTGCAGGGCGACGGCACGTACATGGTCATGTTCCGCACGAACGATGGTGGCTCGTTCTCCTTCGACCTGGCAGCGAATTCGAACGCCGCGTTCGGTGATGAAGAGCTCACTCTGGTAACGCAGACGCCTTCGCAGAGCGTGCGTGCGACCTTCAACGCGCAGGTGAAGGACACCCTCGTGGTGAAGATCGCTGGCGCGGCGACCGAGCCCGCGAACGCGGCCGTCACCTATTCGGTCTACACGCCATCAGGCGGGCTCTACACGAGTGGGGTCACCTCCGGCATCGGCTCAATCAACCTGGCCAACCTGCCGTTCGCCGGCACCTGGCAGCTTGTCGTTGCGCCAGGTGTTGGCGTCAAGGGCGTCATGCACGTATCCGTGCTCAAGGGAACGACCGGTGTACTCGTGCCGGGCGCCGACCCCGTCTCCCTGGAGGCGAAGTCGCCGGGCCAGAACGTGTACATGAACTTCCCTGCCAACCCGTTCGACGACGTGGAGCTGGTGGTTTCGAATGCCACCCTCACCGATACGACCGAGACTTACTACGACATCCATGTGTACTCGGCAGCAGGAGCCCAGGTGGGTTACACCGGCTGCTATGTCAGCCACCCGGGTGGCAACTGCAACCTGCACCTGTGGTACCTGGCCGAGGGCGATTACCAGGCCGTCGTGACCCCGTATTTCGGCGGCACCCTGCACCTTGATGCAACCCTGCAGAAGCACCTTACCGGGCGTACGCTCGCGCACGATTCGACAGCGGGTATCGACCTTGCCCTTGGCCAGGCAGAGCGGGTCACGTTCGATGCGCAGGCGGGTGAGACGCTGGCGCTGTCCGTCAGCAATACGCGAACCACGCCGCAAGGCCAGAACGTCCGTTACCTCGTCTACCGCCCGGATGCTGGCGGCATCACCACGCAAACGCCCGCCTACCTGGATTTCTCGACGAACGGTTCGCGGGTCGCGGACCTGCCGAACCTCCCGGTCTCCGGCCGCTATACGATCCTCATCCTCCCTGACTACGGCGTACCGGCGGCCGCGCAGGTCAGCCTGCTCACCGGTACCACGACCACGCTGGTGACCAACGCGGCACCCGTCGTCCTTGATACCCATGTGCCCGGTCAATCCATGTATGTGGATTTCGACGCCACGGCCGGTGAGCGTGTCGATCTTGCCTTCATCGATGCCGCGCTGGCAGGTGCAAGCTACCAGGCATATACGGTCGACATTCGCGATGCGGCCGGCCGCAATGTGCAAAGTCGCACCTGCTACACGAGCGACCCCGGCTGCCAGTTCCACCTCTGGTACCTCCCCGCGGGCCATTACCGCGCGACGATAACCATGAACTGGGGCGGTACGTTGCATGTAACGGCCGGTGTGCATGATGTCATCACCGGGCGCAAGCTCCAGGTCGATACCCCTGCCCATGTCGTTCTGGACAGGGGTGTCGCCGAACACATCACGTTCCATGCAAACGCGGGCGATACCTTCGCGTTCGCGGTCAACAGTGTTGCCACCACGCCCCAGGGACAGAACGCCCGGTATATCGTGTACCGCCCGGATGCCGGCGCGATCGGCAGCGTCACACCGAGCTACACCGAGTTCGGGGCGAACGGCCCGCGCCTGCTCGATTTGCCGTACCTGCCGGTGACCGGCGACTACACCATTGCCGTCGTATCCGATAACGCTGTCGGCATCGATACCACGGTGCAACTGATCAGTGGCGAAGTGGGAAGCCTGCCCGCTGATGGCCAGTCGAGTCACTTCCAGACACGCGGTTCGCAACAGTCGACCTACGTCGACTTCACGGCCTACCAAGGTGAGAGCCTGGAGCTTACGTTCTGGAACACGGTACAGACGGGGGCGAGCTACCCAGCGTATGTGGTTGATATCCGTGATGCCGCCGGCCGCTACATGGGTGGCACCGGGTGCTACGTCAACGATCCTGGTTGCGTGTTCCACCTGTGGAACCTGCCGGCCGGCAGCTATCGCGCCACGGTCAGCGCGAACTGGGGCGGTACGCTGTCCTTCGACGCGGCGGCGCGACCGCACAAAATCCTCCCGACACTGACCAGTGACGCATCCGTAGCCGTATCGCTGGGCCGTGGTGAGGCTGGCCGCGTGACGTTCCACGCCAATGCGGGGGACACGCTGGCGCTGGTCGAATCGGGCATCAAGACCGACCCGGTCGGCCGCAACGTGCGGTTCCTTCTGTACCGCCCGGATGCAGGCACGCTTGTCGCGACCACCGTGCCATACACGGAGTTCTCCCGATCGGGCGACCAGTTGCTCGACCTGCCGAACCTGCCGGTGAGCGGCGATTACACGCTTGTCGTGCTGCCGGATTACAGCGTACCGGCGGATGTCACGCTCACGCTCGTGGGTGGCGCGACAGGTGCGTTGCTGGGCGACGGTGCCACGCACACGTTCGAAACGAACGCATCGACCCAAACCACCTACTTCTCATTCACGGCCAACCGCGGAGACAATCTCGAACTGGCGTTCTCGAACGTCGTGCAGTCCGGTGCCAGTTACCCCGCCTATAGCGTCGATATCCGCGACGATGCCGGCCGGGACATCACGTACAACACCTGCTATTCGTCGGATCCAGGATGCACGTTCCACCTTTGGGCCCTTTCCGGCGGGACCTACCGCGTGACGGTATCGCTCTTGTGGGGTGGAACACTGCGCTTCAATGCGGCCGTGGTGCCACACCGGACCGGCCGGGTGCTCGCTTTCGATACGCCCGCCTCCTTCGACCTGGGTACCGGCCAGGTGGAACGGCTGACGGTCCATGCCAATGCAGGCGATACGATCGCCCTGCAGGAAACCGGCATCGTCACGACGCCGGCGGGCCAGAATGTCCGGTTCCTGCTCTATCGGCCGGATGCCGGCGTCATTACGACGAGCACGCCCGCGTACCTGGACTTCACGCGCTCGGGCAACCAGGTGGCGGATCTACCCAACCTTCCGGCCACCGGTGACTACACGCTGCTGGTCATCCCGTCGTCGGGCGTGGCCGCGCATGTTCGGCTTGACCTCTTGCACGGTGCGACAGCCACGCTGGTGGCCGACGCCCCTTCGCAGACGCTGCACGTGCCCGGCCCCGGCCAGACGACCTACCTGAAGTTCCATGCGCGCGCGCTGGACGACCTTGAGCTCTCGTTCACGAACGCGAGCGCGGTGGGCGCCCTCTACGGCAACTACAACATCTATGTCTCCAATGCGTTGGGCCAGCAGGTAGGGGGAACCAGTTGCTACTACGGCGATCCGGGCTGTGTCCTTCACCTGTGGTACCTCCCCGAAGGCGACTACCAGGTTAACGTCGTCATGAACAACGGCCAGGCGACGCAGTTCGACGCCAGGCTGACCTCGCAGAAGAAGGGTGCGCACCTTTCCGATGGCGATGACCTGGATATCAATCTCGGCGCCGGCCAGACCGAGCGCGTGACGTTCGATGCCACCGCCGGCGATACGCGCACGCTCCTCATGAAGGATGTGCTGACCGGACCTGCGGGCGGCAATGTGCGGTTGATGGTCTACGCACCGAACACCGGCATCACCACCTCGACGTCGGCGATCTTCAACGACGCCTCCAACGGCAATCGACTGTTCACGCTGGCTAACCTGCCCGTCACGGGCACGTATACCGTCCTGGTCGTGCCGGATTACGGCCTGCCGGCTTCGCTCACGCTCACGGAGGCCTTTGTTCGCGCCGCCGATACACCTGCCCCGAAGCCCGTGAACCTGACGGTGGATGCGGCGCCGAAGCACTTCGGCTGGACCCTGCCCGATCCGCCGGTTTCCATGGTGTTCAATTCAACCGGTGGGCAGAACCTGGACGTGGCCATCACGGGCGCCGCAGGGACGGATAGCTACTATTTCGCGAACGTCTACGACCCTTCCGGGGCTTATGTCGGAAGCTCACAGTGCTACACAACGACGGCCGTATGCACGGTCGATGTCTGGAATACTCATCCGGGCACCTACTCGATCACGCTAGCGACGAACACCGGGTCGGGCATGTCCTTCGACGCGGTGGTGCACAGCAACCCGAACGGCGGCGCGCTCGAGCGCGGGGTGACGAAGGCCGTCACGGCGGATGTAGGCGATGTGGTCCGCTACACCTTCGATGCAGTACAGGGCGAAACGCTCGCGTTGTATCTCTCCGATATTGTGGTCACCGCGCCAGGCCAGAACCTTGGGATTCGTGTGTATCGCCCGGATGGCGGGCTGATCCAGCCCGGCTTCCCGTGGAGCAGTGTCGTCACGAATACCCGTACGACCATCAACATCAACAGCGCGCCTGTCACCGGGCGATACACGGTGCTTGTCCACGCCGACTGGCTGCTCTCATTCAATGCGAAGCTGCTGCTGGCTCCGGGAACCACTGGTTCAGTCATCGCGCCCGAACAAACCACCCACATCGAAGCGAACGCACCGGGCGAGAACGCATGGTTCGATATCGATGCCGGCAATGGCGGTAACTTCGAACTATTCCTGAGCAACCTGAATCTGCAGGACGGCAACAACTACGTCGCGCTCGCGATCTATAACGCGGCCGGTGCCACCATCGACAGTTTCAATTGCTACCCATCGGATCCCTCGTGTTCGCGGGATATGTGGAACCTGGCCCCGGGCACCTATCGCGTGGCGGTCATCCCGCAGTACGGCACGTCAAAGCCCACCTTCGATGCCACGTTCATCCGCAACAAGGAGAAGGGCAAGCTGGTGCGGGGCACTCCGTCGGACATCACCCATGTGGGTGGCGACATCCTGCGCTACACCTTCGATGCCAGCCAGGGTGAAACCATCGGCCTGACCCTGTCCGGCATCGCGACGACCCCAGGTGGCCGCAATAGCTCGATCCGCGTGTACCGGCCCGACGGTGGCCTGATCCTGCCGGGAAGCCCGTACTCATCCATGTCGACCACGAGCGTGAACACGCTCAACCTGACCAACCTCCCGGCGACAGGCACCTACACCGTGCTTGTCAACAGTGACTACCTCATCGCCGGCAGCGGCCAGCTGACCCTTGTCGGTGCCGCGTCCGGTTCAACGTTGACGGAGGCGGCGTCGCTGCATGGCGGCGCGAAGGCTCCCGGCCAAAATATCTACTTCGACATGGATATCGGTTCCGGCGGTGCCTACGAACTGGCGCTGTCCGGCGTTTCGTCGGGCGATGGCGGGGACAGCTACTACACCGTGTCCCTGTTCTCACCCGCGGGCGCCCAGGTCGACGCGTTCAATTGCTACCCGTCGTACCCTGGCTGCACGCGCGATCTGTGGAACATGGCGCCGGGCCGGTATCACGTGGTCGTTCAGCCGGCCTACCCGTCATCCACGATGAGCTTCGACGCATTGATCAGGGCCAACCCGATCAAGGGCGCGCTAACCCGGAACACGCCTGCGGACATCACGCACCAGTTCGGCGACCTGCTCCGCTACACGTTCCAGGCCACGACCGGCGAAACCGTCGCCATCCGTATCGACAACCCGACGACCACGCCGGCGGCATACAACACGGGTGCGCGCGTGTACCGCCCGGACGGCGGCCTTATCACCGGCAACAGCACGTATAGCTCGATGAACGGGCGCGACTCGCAGACGCTCAACCTCCCGTCGTTGCCGTCCACGGGTACCTATACGGTGCTGGTGAACTCGGATTACCTCGTGGCTGGCACGGGCACGCTCACCGTCGCCGATGGCGTGACCGGGCATACGCTCACCGACGGGCTCGTAACACACCTTGATGCGGGTGTCGCGGCGCAGAACCTGTATTTCGACGTCGACCTCAGGTCGGGCGCGAATGCGGAACTGTTGCTTTACGGTGTGACGCAGAGTGATGGCGGCGACAACTACTACACGGTGACGATCTACAGCCCCAACGGCGTCCAGGTCGATAGTTACACCTGCTACCCGTCGTGGCCTTCCTGCCCGCGTGACCTGTGGGAATTGCCCGCTGGCATATATCACGTGACGGTGCAGCCAGCGTATGCGGGCCAGCGCCTGTCGTTCGACGGCCTGCTGAAAACGAACGCGCTGAAGGGGGCGCTAGTGCCCGGTGTTCCCGCCGATATGGCGCACGGGATCGGCGACCTGTACCGCTACACCTTCACCGCCAACGCAGGCGGCACCGTCGCGCTGCGCCTCTCCTCCGTCGTCACCACGCCGGCAGGCTTCAACACATCGGTTCGCGTGTACCGGCCGGATGGCGGACGGATCACCACCAACGGCTATTACGCGCAGACCGGCACAAGGGACAACACCCTGATCAACCTGCCGGATCTGCCGGTTGGCGGCGTATACACGGTGATCGTCAATTCCGACTACGACATCGGTGGGACAGGCAGCCTGACGCTGGTGCCGGGTGTACAGGGTATCGACATCAGTGGTGGATCAGCCGTGCATGCGCGGGCGAATGCACCTGGCCAGAACATCTACATGGACGTGGACGTGCCGACCGCGGGGAATTTCGAGCTGACCCTGGCCGGGACCGCCCAGGATCCGATGATCGCCTATATGAGCGTCGCGCTGCTTAATGCGGCAGGGGCGCAGGTGGACTCGTACACTTGCTACACCACATCCAACTGCGCGCGCGATTACTGGAACCTGGCCGCAGGCCACTACCGCGTGGTCGCCAGCCCGGCGGATAGCCGCGATATCGCAGGCTTCGACGCCCGGTTCCTCCCGAATGTCGATGGCGGGACCCTGACCAGGGATGTTCCGGTGGATATCACACGGCGGCTGGGTGAGGACACGCGCTTTACCTTCACCGCGCACCGCAAGGATTCGGTAGGCATTCGCGTCGCCGGCGCCACGACCAGTCCCGCAGGCGGCACGACCTATGTGCGCGTCTACCGCCCCGATGGCGGCCTCATTACGCCGGATAACCGCTACGCAATCCTTGGCACCTACGGCAGTGACACCTTGAACCTGCCGAACCTGCCCGTGGACGGCACGTACACGGTGGTCGTGAATAGCGACAACCTTTCGGCCGGCCAGGGATCGCTCACGCTGACGCAAGGGACCACGCCGTGAACCCGCCCAATAACGCAACACCAAAAAATCGCACGACCCCTGGAGGTCAGGAGAAAGCCATGGATAAATGGAAGCTGGCAGGCACGGGCGTACTCCTCACGCTGAGTGCGCTTGCGGTGGCAATTGCGTACCACCACCCGATCACAGCGCGCGTGGCCATTGCGGGCCCGTTCGCCACGGACCGGATCGCGGATGAGGCGACGGTCACGTTGGCTGATGGCCGCCCACTGGTGCTACACGGCGGCACGCTCTCCCTTGGCGATAAGACGTTCCCCTTGACCACGTCACGCCACTTTGCGTCGCTCACCACGATGCCGACGGGCCAGGTGTTGATCTGGGGTGGCGTGGATGGCGACGGCCGCCTGGTTGAAACCGGGGAGTGGTTCGAGCCGACGACTGGTGCGCTGGTGACCACGGGCCGCCTTGGTCTACCGGTTCGTGCGGCGCACACACTCACCGTGCTCTCGGATGGTTCGCTGGCGATGACCGGCGGCTGGGGGCCTGGCAATGTGCCTTCGCATGAGGTGGCTATCTGGCGGCCGCTCGACCGCCACCTGGATCTAAAGCCGGATGGCGATACGCATGCACGACTCGGTGGCTCCGCCACGTTGCTGGCCGACGGCACGTTGAAGATCGCCGGTGGCATCGACGACATCGGCCGGCCGGCGCATGACGCGTGGCAGTACGGCGCGCCTGACGCCCGTCACTCTGCCACGCCGGGCATCGCCGCGTCGTACCCGCTGAAAGACGCGGCCGGCGCATCACCGATCGGCCCGCTTGCGTTGCGCTTCGACGAGCCGGTCGACGTGGCGCAGCTCAACGGAACGGTATCGTTGCTCGGCCCCAACGGCGTGGTGAAGACCCGCGTGGTCGGCGCCGAGAACGGTCGCCTCGCCTTTATCCAGTTGCCCGACGAGCTCTATCCGTCGGCGCGCTACACGATCTTCGTGCAGGGTCTGCACACAGCTGCCGGCAAGGCCGTGCCCTATGAAGCGATCGGCTTCACCACCCGCGCCGCGCGTAACGGCGTGGTGCTGGCCGGTGAAGGCAAGCGCCCTGGAGCGGGGGCGGCTGCGGCGACCGAACCTGCCGTCTATGTGATGGCGGGCGAAGGGACCGTCAAACCCTGCAAGCCCGGCGATGCGTTCCACCTGTGCCGCGACAAGGGCGAGGTGAAGGATGGCGCCTTCTATCCCGGCCAGGACAACGTGGCCACGGCATCCGGCGGCCACTGGCGACTGTACAAGGACCGCCAGTCGCTACCTGACACCAGGCAGCTGGAGGCTAACCTGGCCAAGGGCAGCACGGCACTGATAGGCCAGGTTCGCCGCATCGACGAGACGCCGGTGGCCAACGTCGCCATCAGCGTCGATGGACAGACCGTGCAGACCGATGCCCGCGGCGTGTTTGTGTTGCAGAACCTGCCTTCGGGCCGCCGAGAGCTGTTCGTCGATGGCCGGCCCGCCGGCAAACCAGGTACCGAATACGGCCGCTTCGTCGTGGGCGCCGATGTCGCCGCCACCACGATCAACCACATGCCGTTCGTGATGTACCTGCCGCGCGTGCTCGAGCGCGACAAGATTCCGCTGCCGTCGCCAACCACCCGCGAAACCGTGCTCACCCATCCGGATATGCCTGGCCTGGAGCTGCGCATTCCGGCGGGCGCGGTGTTCAAGGACCGCGACGGCAAGGTGCTCAACGAGATCGCCATCGTCCCCACGCCGGTCGACCACGCGCCGTTCCCGCTGCCTGACAACTTCCCGATGTACTTCACCATCCAGCCGGGTGATGCGGTGGTACAGGGCATGACCCCGGACGCGGCGAAGGGCATCCAGGTCGTCTATCCGAACTACGGTAAGCAGAAGCCGGCGGACAAGGCCGATTTTTGGGTTTACTCGGCTGGGAAGGGTTGGGAAATGTATGGGGCTGGGCATGTGTCCAAGGACTCTAGCCAGGTGATACCAGACCACGGTGCTGCTCTCGTTTGGGCACTGGGCGCCGGTGCTTCCGTGAATCCGGATGATCCTCCGGGTGGCATGACTTGTGGTGGCGCGTCCACGCAGTTTCCAGTAGATCTGCGCACCGGCACATTTTGGCACGAATGGAAGGATGCCGATCTTGCGGACACCGTTAATTTATCGCTTACTAGGTCATACCGGTCCGACGATACGCGGCCGCGCAGCTTCGGCGTTGGTTCAACAACCAATTTCGGAATGCACCTTTACAGCACGAACGGCATGGCAGCTATCAGCCTTGTCATGCCATGCGGTCAAGACGTCCCTTATCGCCTAACGAGCGGGTCGGTGGCATGGCCCTTAGCCGGAACAGTGTGGACACACAGCGGGAGTGACTCGGGACTCTATGGATCCACGCTTCAATTCCTTATGGACGCGACGAGCGAGGGAGCTCACTGGATACTTACAACACGTGACGGAAGCGAGTATGCATTTGGCCGGCATACGCCGAATGCGCTTGCATGGACAAAGGATCAATTCGGGAATGAGACGAGCTTTGTGTACAACGGTGGTCTGCTGGAGACGATCAGCTCACCAAACGGCAGGTCGCTAACGTTTAGCTACGATAGCCAGAATCGCATCAAGCAACTCGAGGACAACATCGGTCGACTGACCGCCTATGCGTATGACTCCGCCGGACGACTGCACTCCGTAACGTATCCCGACGGGAGTACGGAAGTGTACGGATATGGGGCCGATGGCCGCATGTCCCGCTTGACCGATCGCATGGGCACGGTCTGGCTGGAAACTACGTATGATGGTTCCGGCCGGGTAACCGCGCAGGAATTTGCAGATGGTACAAAAGAGACGTTCGAATACGCGACCACGGAACAGAACGAATCATCCACATTGGTTACGTTACCCACCGGGCGAAAGCACCTCTATGTTTTCGACGCAAACAGCGGGTCTGTAAAGTTCGACATCGATGGCTACGGAACCAATAAGCCTGAGAAGCGCACATATGAGCTCCTCGCGTCCGGCCAGGCAACGTCGATCACTGACTCAATCGGGCGCGTCATAACCCGTCGTTTCGACGAGGTTGGAAATGTTACCGACATCACGTATCTGGCTGGGACAAGTGAAGCGGCGTCTGAACACTATGAATATAGGCGCGGCACGGCGGAACTCATTTCTGCCACCGATCCGCTCGGAGGTGTGACGGAGTATAGCTACCTCAATGGCTGTCTAATCGGCACGACCGACGCGCTAGGTCAACGCACAACTCGTGAATGCGATTCAGCTGGACGCGTCGTGAAGATCGTGGACCCCGCGGGCCGAACGACAAGATTCGCATACAGTGGCGGCGACCTAGTGTCGGTCACAAATGGTCGCGGATTATCTACAAGCTTCGTGTGGGACGCCGCTGGGCGCCTGACGTCGATCGTGAGTCCGGACGGCGTCGTGAAGACGCGCGAATACGACGCTAACGACCGCATCATCAGGCAGATGGACGGGAGCGGAACCATCACTGAACACGATTATGATGCTAACGGCAACCTTACCTCGGTGCGCCTTCCCAACGGATCAGTTGACCGATTCGAGTACGACGTGATGAATCGTTTGATCACTCACATTGATCAAATGGGGGCGGTCGAAGCGTGGACGTACTACGCGGATCGCAAGCCGAGCCTATACAGCGATGCTGGCGGTGACTTGACGTACTACGATTACGACGAAATGGACAGGTTGGCTAAAACCAGCCACCCGGACGGATCGACAACTATCAACAGCTACGACGCAGCAGGGCGAAAGCTGTCGCAGTCCGATTCGTCTGGACTAACTGTGTCCTGGTCCTACGGGGCTCTCGACCAGCTTATTGCAGAGAAAACGGGGAACGATCTTGTTGAATTCGGATACGACAAGATTGGTCAGAAGACCGCGGTTTCGCTCAACGGCGAAAATTCTATTAGCTATTCTTATGACAAGGTAGGGCAAGTCACAGCCGTCAGTCGCGGGGATCGAACGTCAACGTTTACCTATGACGGAAGCGGTCTGAGGAGTGGGTTACTGTTCCCAAATGGAATGAAGGCGTTCTATGACTATGACTCCGCAGGAAATCTGCTGAAGCTGGATTACATCCATGCAGATGGTCGAGAAATCGGGTCAATTCGATACGCGTACGGAGAGAGTTCAAAGCGCATACTCGTAAATAGTACTTTCCAAGCCGAGTTGCTACCCGAGCCGACCGTCGGTGATCGTGTCTATGACTCGCTGAATCGCCTGCTATCTAACAATGGTCATGCGATCACATACGATAAGGTCGGTCGGATGATAAGTGATAGCGTCAACTCATTTACGTGGGACGCAAAGGGTCGCTTGGAATCGATAACCCGTCCCGGAGGTTCGTCAACAATCTACAAATATGATGCGGCTGGACGCCGTGCTTCGGTCACCGACAGTTCCGGTGAACAGAGATCGTACCTCTATGACGGCCAGTCAATCATGGCGATTCGATCGTCCGGTGGCATGTCCAGCGTATTCCCAGGTACTTCGGTCGACGAACGCATCGGCTGGTTTGGGGGCGACGGAGAGCGATTTACATTTGTTGATGGTATAGGTAGCACGGTCGCTGAGACCGACGCAGCTGGTACCGTTAATCGAACGATAAGCTACGACCCCTTCGGCGTGCCCTCAATCGATCCATCAGGGACAGAACCTGCGAACCGGTTTCTGTTCACTGGCAGGGAGCTTGATGATAACGGCATCTACTTTTACAGGAATCGCTACTACTCCCCAGCTATCGGGCGGTTCCTCTCGAAAGATCCCATTGGGTACTCTTCTGGACAGCTGAATCTTTACTCTTACGTCGACGGCGATCCGATAAATAGAATCGATCCTTTCGGTACGCAGTCCACTGCAAACTGTCTCCAGCCCGCTGCTGCTCCTGCATGCGCTGAGGCCGGTATGCTTCCTCAAGGCGCCGGGGCAGCTAGTGGCTCTGCAACAACCGCAGGCGCCGGCGCCGGCACCGCTGACGCTGGGGCCGTGGGCGAGTCGGGGGGGCTTTGGGGGCGTCTCGCCGACGCAATCAGGAGACATCCTCCCGGATGGAGTCCCGCGGTTCCGGTACCAAAGCCGGGCGACGCATTGTGCCCACCGCGTCCACCGGACTACGAGGGTTGCTATGATCGGTTCGAAAAAGAGGCGAAGCGGTGTGATCGCTGGATTGGTATGGGGCCGGCCGAAGCCCCAGATCGATGGTATGACGCATGTGTTAAACGCGCCGAAGCGCGCCGGAACCTTTGCCTGCGTGGACTATCGGATGAGGCGCCGGACGAATGGTCGTATAGAGACATGTGAGGAAAGAATGGCGCCTAGAAGCACCCAAATTCATCGTCGCTTCCATGAGGATGGCAGTCTCAGGGGAGAGTGGACGACCGTAGACGGAAAAAAGGAAGGCGTTGCGCGTATCTGGCACAAGAATGGCCTTCTCTCTAGCGAGGCGACATTCGTCGAGGGGCTGGCTCAAGGCGTCATCCGAGAATGGAGTGAAGATGGTCGCCTAACGCTGCAGGCGCATGTCGTGAATGGACAGTACGAGGGGAGCTACGAAGCTTGGTTCGATGACGGAAAATTGTTGAGAAAGGGAATCAAATACATGGATAAATCCTTGCCTGGATTCATCGAGTACCGTGCCGACGGGAGCGTGCTTTACGTCGTCGAATGAGATGATCTAAGCGAGCCTTTCTACTCACCACCCTGTTGACGCGCTGCGCTCGTCACTTCCAAGACTGCCAGATAAGACGCAGGCGCTGAACCCAGGACTGGCTAGGCCACGCTTTCAGAAAAGGAGCTGCCTGATAGCGTGTTCTGGATTAGACAGGAATGAATTAGCGACTATGTAATGCTCGGTTTCCTGAAGACTGGTCTTGACCAGGTCGTTGTCACTAACCTGCCATATGTCTGCGTCTGGATAAGCCATAAGTATCGGGGAGTGAGTGGCAATGATGAGCTGACTGTTCATCTTCACGAGTTCGTGAAGTCGCTTTATCATCTCCATCTGACGGGTCGGCGAAAGCGCTGCTTCAGGCTCATCAAGAATGTACAGGCCATTCCCGCGAAATCGCTTGTTGAAGAGAGATAGAAAAGATTCGCCATGGGATTGCTCGTGCAGCGACCGTCCGCCATACGAATCGATAAGCCGGGAGGATCCCGGCTCTCGGTCGAGGGCCTCTATCTCGGTAGCTACGTTGTAAAAGCTCTCTGCGCGAAAGAAATACCCGTCCTTAGGGCGTCTGGCCGTCTTTACGAGTCTCAGGTGTTGATGCAAGGATGAATGGGATTCTCGGGTGTGGAAACGAAAATTCTTACTTCCGCCTTCAGGATTAAAGCCCCAGCCGGTCGCGATGGCTTCCAACAGGGTCGACTTCCCGCTCCCATTCTCACCGACGAAAAATGTAACCTTCGGATGGAAAAAAATCTCGTTCAAAGACCGGAACAGCGGGAGCGAGAACGGATATGTTCGTGCGGATGGCAGTTGCTCCCGACGCAGCTTAACCGATAGCAAATAGTGCTCTGAGTCGATTGCTCGCGGGCTCACGGCGGCGCTCCTTAGGGTGTCTTTGTATTCTAACGGTCTTCCCCCGCAGAAAACGGTGTTTGATACGTCGAAGTTCGTGGCGCGGCGGGTGCATTCGCCGCAGGGGGGAGCTGTTCTGGAAAGGAAGAGGTTGAACATGATCTTTCATCAACGAAAGCGGACAACCCGACACAGAGCCATGCTATGGCAGCGACGGCTAAACACCGTACTTCGTTGGCTTTTGGCTTGCGCGGTATTGGGCGGCCTGTTAGTTCTGGCCAGAGTCGCGCTACATTGGAACGTGCCCGGGTCCGTGGGCTTTTCCCTCGTAGCCATGGCCTGTATCGGCGGACTACTTGCTTCCGTTCTCCGCACCTGGCTGTTGGTAAGATTTCCTCCACGCTTCCCACGATCCAGAGGACTTGGCTAACAATCGAGGTGAAAGACATTGAGCGATCAGAGGCTAATGAGTGAACTCACGGCTTTAAGGCAGAACGGTTACGAACTGTTTCGGACGTCGCTTCATGCTCGCCCTGCCCGGTGCTGCGTCGGGCTATGCGCAATGGGTACTGCTTTCCATTCCGCCTGACCGAGCCACCTGACATGCCACTGACCCTGCTCTCCATGGCCATCGGTTCAACCCTGGGTGCCCTACTGCGGTTTGGCGTGGCCGAAGCCTTCAACTACGTCGGCGGCCTGACCACGTTTTCCACCTTTTCCGCAGAGAGCTTCTTGTTGCTGCAGCGGGGTCAGTTCGGCGCGGTCGCCGCGCATCTGGCGGCTCATGTCCTGGGGGCATTGGGTTGCCTTGCCCTTGGCTTCTTCCTCGTCAGGATGGCCACCCGTTGAGACTTTGCCCTTGGGCTGATGCCGCATTACACTGAGCCCAACGGAGATGGCATGCCTCCGAGAACCGCCTTCGGGCTGATGATGCCTACGTATCCTGGATTCCCGGGGGCGTAGGCATTCGTGCTTATGGCGTCGGGAAACCAGGTGGTCCCACCACTTCTGGAACCCTAATGCGTCACCTACGTTCACTCGAGCAATGGGAGCTGCTGCCCTACATGGGCAAGTGGCTGATCATCGCCAGCTGCGCCGCCACCCTGGCCGGCACCGCCTCAGCTTTCTTCCTGCTCGCCCTGGAATGGGCCACCGCCACGCGCGAAGCATCGCCCTGGTTGATCGGCCTGCTGCCGCTTGCCGGCTTCGTCGTCGGCTGGGCGTATCACCGGATGGGTAAACCGGTTGAGGCGGGTAATAACCTGATCATCGACGAGATCCATGACCCCCGGAAGGTGATTCCGCGGCGCATGGTCCCGCTGGTCTTCATCGGTACGGTGGTATCCCATCTGTTCGGCGCTTCGGTAGGCCGCGAGGGCACGGCCGTCCAGATGGGCGGGGCACTCGCCGACCAGCTCACCCATGTCTTCCGCCTACGCCACGAAGACCGGCGGGTGTTGCTCATGGTCGGCATGAGTGCCGGTTTCGCAGCCGTCTTTGGCACCCCGCTGGCGGGCGCGCTATTCGGCCTTGAGGTACTCGCCATCGGACGGCTCCGCTATGACGCGCTCTTTCCCTGCGTTATCGCCGGGATCGTGGCCGATCGCGTTTGCCTCGCCTGGGGCGTTCACCACACCGTGTATGTCGTCGATACCGTCACCGCCATGACCTGGCAAACAGCCTTGAGCGTGATCGTTGCCGGCATCATCTTCGGCCTGGTGGGGCTGCTCTTCGCGACAGCCGCGCATCACGTGGGGGCGTGGATGAAGCGCTGGATCGCGTACGCGCCCTTCAGGCCGCTGATCGGCGGCGCAGTCATCGCGTTGTCCGTGGCCGTCTTCCATACCTACCGATACATCGGGCTGGGTATCCCGACGATTGTTGAAGCGTTCCAGCATCCGCTGGCGCCTTGGGATTTCGCGGGCAAGTTCGTCTACACCGTGGCCTCCCTCGGGTCCGGCTTCAAGGGTGGTGAGGTGACACCGCTGTTCTTCATCGGCGCGACCCTTGGAAGCGCGTTGGCACCGCTGCTCCACCTTCCTGTCGGCATGATCGCCGGGCTCGGTTTCGTTGCCGTCTTCGCTGGCGCGGCGAATGTGCCACTGGCTTGTACGGTGATGGCCATCGAGCTATTCGGGCCAGCCATCGCCCCGTTCGCCGCGATCGCCTGCGTTGCGAGCTATCTGTTCTCGGGCCACGCCGGCATTTACCACGCGCAACGCCTCGGACGAGCCAAGCACGTGCGCCACCTGCCTGAAGATCTGCGCCTGGCCGAGGTGAAGGCGTACCGCAAGAGCCTCCGGCCAGCGAACGAATCCCCATCCCAGTCCCGCGAACCGTGACACAGGAGCGATACATGCACGATCTGGCGGCCTTGCGCCTCTATTTTCCCTCATCCAGCCGCGCCGAGCGCACCCGCTTCTGGCACCACCTGTCGGCCCCTGCGCTGGCGCATCATTTGCTGACGGTCGCTCGTAAATCGGGTGTGGAACAAGCCATCCTCCACCATATCGATTCGGGCTACCTCAAGGGCCACCGCCTGAGCCACCATCACCCCGAGGCGCACACGATGCACCACCCCCAATGCCTGGAGCTGGTCGACCGGAGGGCAAAACTCGAGACCTTCCTGAAGGAACACGCCGATGAACTTAAAAAGGTACGCGTACTGATGTTCCATGGCGAGCCGTTGAAGGCGATCGCCACCGACTGATCATCTACCGAGGGCCAGACACCATGAAAGGCTACCGCATACTTTTCTTTACGCAGGAAAACCGAAAGGTCCACGGTCATCCGGTTGGCCAGTGGATTCTCGATACGGCGCGGAAGCTCGGTGCACCAGGTGGCACCCTGACTGTCGACGCGGCGGGTTTTGGTCACTCGGGAAAAATGCACTCCGCAGGGTTCTTCGAGATGGCCGACCGGCCGATCACCGTCTCGGTGACGACGGACGAGGCGATATGCGAGGCGCTGATGGCCGCGATCGCCGCCGAGCATGTCGATCTCTTTTATTGCAGAAGCGAAGTGGAGTTTGGGCGGCTCGACGGTGGTGCACAGAAGGAGACGTGACTAGTTCGCGCCCGGTACGCGACCAGACATGGGCTTTCCCCGGCTCAGATAGCTGCGCAACGGCATGTCATAGCACCGCATCACCACGTAAGCGAAGGCGACGGTAGCCACCACGCCACCGACGATTACCAGTGTCAGCGCGGCCGTTCCCGGGTGCTTCGTGTCTACGTAATTGCCGAACGCATAGATGACCGCATAGTGCGTCGTATACAGCGGATACGAGATATCACCGGCAAACTTGCAGAAACGCTTCGAACGCTCGTTGAGTGTCACGCCCGCCCCCAGCATCACCAGTGCGGGAAAGACAAGCATGATCACGGCAGCTTCGCGAATCCACCCACCGGTGGCATAAGGCGTCATCAGCGCGAGCGCAAGAAGTACGGCCGGTGCGGTGAATCCCAGCCGCGTCTTGATCAGGAACCCGGATCGATAAACCAGCAACCCGGCGAGGAACGAGAAGTTCACTCGTGCGGCGCCGACCCAGAACGTCTGGCCGTTGAAGCCTGCCCACAGGTTGCCCTGCGTGTAACCGACCGCGCAGAGGATGGCGGCCGCCACCACCGTAGCCACGACCAGCCCGCGCCGTCCCAGGCGGCAAAGAAACAGGGCGTAGGCGATATTCGCGATGTATTCCCAGAACAGCGACCACGCCGGCGAGTTCAAGCTGAAGAGGCAGAAGCTGCGCTCCTGCATGGCTGGGTAGGGAATCAGGAACACCGACGCCAGGAAGATCAGGCTGACCTGGCCGGGGCTCAAGCCTAGCGGCGTGGTGCGAAAGGGATCCGCGTACAGCGCGATAAGTCCGAGTACCGACCCAAACACCACCATGGGATGCAGGCGGATAAGCCGCACCCGGGCGAACGTCCGCAGCCCCATCGATCCGATGCGGTCGTCGTAGGCGTAACCGATGACGAAACCGGACAGGCAGAAGAAGAAATCCACCGCCAGCCAGCCGTGGCCGATGAGTAGCTGGCTGTAATTGCCGATGACCATTTCCATGAAATGGAACACCACGACGGCAAGCGCGGCGACGCCGCGCAGCCCGTCCAGGGCGGGGAAATGCTGGCGCGTGGGTTGGGGCACCGGGATGTCCGGGAAAACCGAGTGGGCCATGCCTTGCCGTGTGCTTTATGGCGGTACGAACCGCCCACTCTAGGGCAAGCGGCGGCCGGTGTCCCAACAAATCTGTGCGTGAGCCTCGCTCAATCGCTGCGTGCCCAACAAGGTCATCGCCGCAATGGCTTCCAGGGACAATCCAAGCCCCTTGTAGTCGACCTCATCCGCTTCATGGATTAAATCGGCCAGCGTGGCCGTCACGCCACGCGAGTATTGCAACCACATCGTCGCTTCATTCAAAAGATCGTGGGTCGTCTGAACATTGCCGGCATCGTCGCCAACATCAGATCCAGACCCCAGGTTTTCGCTCACGGCTCGCATCACTCACTCCCATGTGTCACCACACCGCGATCTAACGTGGCACGACAGTCGTCACGACCTGCCATGCCACGGACCATACGATCGCGGGTTCACCGGTAGCCCGTGACCGGGCGCCGGGTGGCTTGATTGACGAAGTAGTCGGGGCGAAGGCCAACGATGAGGAACGCCAGGCGCCTTGCCTGCCTCATTCGATCAAGAATTGCCTCAAAAAGAAGGCCTCGCCGCGGTTCTTCAACCGTGCCTGCGGCCTATGCAGGCGGCCCGTTGGCCGGTGAGGTGTCGCCGGGGGGATTCGGCGGGCGAGCGAGTGCCGTATGATCAGGGGTAGCCATAATCAACTTCCTTAGAGCTGGTTTTGGTTAGCGAGCCAGGCGGTGCTCTAACACCTCTGGCTCGCGACTTTCACCGCGTACAGCGGTGGTTGCCTGCGCGGCGGGGGTGAACTGCGCGCAGGCAACGAGGCGACGGTAGCAAAAGTTTGGTGATGATGTCTGTAGGAACTTGGGACATCGTGTGTAGGCGGAAGGAAGCGCTCGGATGTGAATCCGGCAAGTCTTGTTTCTTCCGGAATCTTGCCGAGGGAAGGCTGACAAACCGTTCGGTAAGCGACATGTTGACGGCCGGTTGTGGCGGGGCTAACGTCCGCTGTAACAACTAGCCCGTTGATCTGCTGAGGCAAGACCTCCTGGTTGATGGATGAAAAAGCCGGCGCAAGCCGGTTTTTTCGGTTCTGGAGTACGGAGGCGAAATGAAAAAATTGCGCCCGCGCATCTATGTCGATGGATACAACTTTGTCGGGTGCGGCAACGGGTATTCACTTACCCAGCGCCGCGACTTCTTCTAGTCATCAGCACGCACGATCGCCAGAACTTCATCCAGGAAGGCCCGCAACCGCGGCAAATGCCGAAGATCACGGTGATACCCAAGCCACACATCGCGCTCAGGCGGTGCTTCCCCAAGATCGATACGTTCGATCCCCGCAATGGCATCGCCAAGCGGGCAGGGAAGCACGGCAATACCGACACCTTGCGCACAGGCACGCCCCTGCGCTTCACGGCTGTTGCTGCGAAAGGCGATCCGCGCATCGGGCAAATGCTGCTGTAGCCACGCCACATCCGGCATGCCGCCAAACGCGACATCCATCGTGACCAGACGATCGTCGAATGTCGCGCCGACCGCGCGGTACGCGGCGTAACGCATCGTCATCAAGCGCCGCTGTGCAATATCGGGTTCATCGAATGGCGTGATGCGGAATACCAGGTCGGCTTCGCGCCGGGCAAGGCTGAGCAGTCGTGCATCGGTGATGAGTTCGACCAGCACGGCCGGGTGGCGCACGCCGAGTGCAGCGACCGCACGCGTGAGTACATGTGCACCGAACCAATCGGATGACGACACACGCAGCACCCCATCGAGCGAACCCGCTTGCCCGCTCGCCGCACGTGCGATCCCCAACGCCTCGGCCTCCATGCGTTCGGCATGGGCCAGCACGGCGGCGCCTTCGTCGGTAAGCACGAAGCCTTCGCTGGTGCGTTGGAACAGCGTGGTGCCCAGCGCCTCCTCCAGCGCCCGGATCCGCCGGCCCATGGTCGGCTGGGTCTGGCCAAGGTCCCGCGCGGCGGCACCCAGGGTGCCCCCGCGTGCCACGGCCAGGAAGATCTTCAGGTCGCTCCATTCCATAAGCCGATCATGCATTTATGCATGGGTGTCGTGCAAATACGGGCGTTCTCATGCGGGTTCGCATGGCCTAAGTTATCCACAACAGCGACGCCGTCGCTCCGGAGCAAGCCCATGTCCACCCACGCCACCATGACCGCCCTGCGTCTCGAAGTCGCCGGCCAACCCCTCCGCGTCGCTACCGTGGAACGGCCCGTCGCCGGCCCCGGCCAGGTGCTGGTCCGCATCGCGGCCGCTGGCCTCAACCCGCTGGATGGCAAGATCCGCGCCGGCCAGGGCGCCCATGCCCGCCAACCGGCCCCGGCCATCCTGGGTATCGATATGGCGGGTCATGTCGAATCCGTCGGCCCGGGTGTCGAGGGTTTTGAACCAGGTGATGCGGTGTACGGCATGACCGGTGGCGTCGGCGGTGTGCAGGGTTCACTGGCGCAGTACGCCGCCGTGGATGCTCGCCTGCTGGCCCACGCACCGGACACACTATCGCTGGCCGAGGCCGCCGCACTGCCTCTCGTCTTCATCACGGCATGGGAAGGTCTGGTCGATCGCGCCAACGTACACGCAGGTCAAACCGTGCTGGTGATTGCCGGCGCAGGTGGTGTCGGCAGCATGGCAGTGCAGCTCGCTACCGCGCGTGGTGCACGTGTGTTCGCTACGGGCAGCAAGGCACAGCAAGCCATCATCGAAAGCTTAGGCGCTACGTGGGTCGATCGCGACACGCCGATCGATGCCGTCGTCGAAACACACACCGCTGGCGAAGGCTTCGACATTGTTTACGACACCCTTGGCGGTGCGACGCTCGATGCCGCGTTCGTCGCCGCACGCCGCTACGGCGGACACGTCGTCAGCAGCCTCGGATGGGGCACGCATGCGCTGGCGCCGTTGTCGTTCCGCGCGGCGACCTATTCCGGCGTGTTCACCCTGATGCCGCTACTCACCGGTAAAGGCCGCGAGCACCACGGCGAGATCATGGCTGAGGCTTCCATGCTGGTGGATGCGGGCAAGCTGCGGCCGGTGCTTTCGGAACAGCGCTTCGTGCTGGCTGATGGCAATGCGGCGCTCGATCTGGTCGAGAGTGGCCGTGCCGGCGGGAAGGTCCTGGTGGTCGTGGCGTAAGCCGCCACCACCGGGCCATTACGTCCCGCTTGGCGCGACTCTATTGAACACCCGCCACACAGTCACCGGCTCCTTCATCCGCTTTGCCGCGAGGTCAGTACGAATCGACAGTTGCCGCCCATCCGCCGAAAGCGAATAGCGCTGCGTCACCTGCATCCGATCCGGGTTGCCGGATTCCACGACAAACTCACTGCCGTACCAGCCGGTGATGGGATCGCGCGGGTCGCTCGTGCCCTTCGACGAAAGCGGCACCTCGCGGCGCACGCCGTCGCCTTCGACATGCAGGGTGGTCGTGTCCTGGGCGATCACGATATGCGTGGGCCAGGGTGTCTGCTTGGTGATGCCATCACCGCCGCCCGCGCGGCTGCCGGAGCTGGACGAGGCGCCACCGCCACCGCCACCGCCACCGCCGCCCATGCCACCGTGGCCCATCCCGCCACCGCCCATGCCGCCGCCACCCATACCCCCGCCACCCATCCCACCACCAAAGCCACCCCCATGGCCGCCGCCGTGCCCACCCCCGTGGCCACCGCCACGTCCACCCCCCGAGCCGCTTTGCTCCAGGGCCAGCTTCTCCGCAGGGTCTTCGCTTCGAGTTGGGTCGAGCTGCCAATTGCCCGTCAGGTCCACAGCGGTCGTCGGCATCGGTGTCAGCGGCAGCAAGCGATTACTGGCACAGCCCGCCGCTGCGAGTACAGCAAACGCGAGGGAAAGCGGGATGGCGCGGTGGCGAATCAGGGGCATGGCGAGATTTCCGGCAGGCAAACCATTGGGTAACACCCCGGTAACGCACCAATCGCGCGGAGGTAGACATCCAGCGGTTGCATCACGCACCCACCGCCCATAGGTCGAAAAGGATGTCCAACCCCAATGCCTCACCCTTGGAGATGTACCGCAATGAATGACTCGCAAAAGGTTGCACTGGTCACGGGCGCGACCCGTGGTATTGGCTTCGAAACCGTCCGCCAGATTGCCGAGACCGGCGTGCGTACCCTGCTGGCCGGCCGCGACGAGGCCCGCACGAAGGAAGCCGCCAAGAAGCTCAGCGATGCGGGCCTGCCGGTCGATCCGATCGTGCTCGATGTGACGGATGCCGGCTCGATCGTTGCCGCCGTCAAGCATGTCACCGACAAGTACGGCCGCCTCGATATCCTGGTGAACAACGCCGGCATCCTGCTCGATGCGCTGGACAAGAAGCCGTCGCAGCAGTCGCTGCAGGTGTGGCGCGATACCTTCGATACGAACCTGTTCGCCGTCGTTGAAGTCACCAACGCCTTCCTGCCGCTGATCAAGGCCTCGCCGGCCGGCCGCATCGTCAACGTCTCCAGCCAGCTGGGTTCGTTCGCCATGCACCTGGATCCGAAGTCGCCGATCTTCGATTTCAAGATCCCGGCCTACAACGTCTCCAAGAGTGCCGTGAACGCGTGGACCATCCACCTCGCTTATGAACTGCGCGATACGAACGTGAAGGTGAATGCGATCCACCCGGGTTACGTGAAGACGGAAATGAACGGCGGTCACGGCGAGATCGATGTGCCGACGGGTGCGAAGTCGAGCGTCGAGATGGCACTGCTCGATGCGAACGGCCCGACGGGCACGTTCACCTACCTTGGCAAGACGCTGCCCTGGTAATACAGCGCTCACGCGCGGGAAACATCTTTCCCACGCCAAATTGAACCGATGCGCGAAGACGGCAATGCCGCTCGCGCATCGGCTTCAAACCTCTACCATCGAACTCACAGCGCCATCCCCCTCCCCGCATGTGAGGCGCCACGATGAAAGAGGATGATCCCTCGCGGCCACGCCGCGACTTTTTGCGACAGAGCCTGGCTGCCATCGGCGGCGTGAGTGTTGCCAGCGCCACTGGCCTGGCGGGTCTGTCTGCACTTTTCAGTGACGATGCGGCGGCGGCGGATACACCAGCCACCGATGTCATCACGCGCGCCCGCCGTGAGTTGATCATGTTCCATGGCCAGTCCAACGCCGTGGGCACCGGTGGCCGGTCCGCACTGACGTTGCAGGAGATCTATGCCAACGTCACCTTCAATGGCGGTGTGCGCCCCGGTACCGATCCCACGGCGATGACCCGCCTTGCGCCACTGGTGGAATACGACGGCGGCCACGGCACGGGCGGCGAAGTGGGAACGAATGCGTGTGCCGACGGCCTGGTGGAATACACCACCGCGCTGACCGGCGTCCCCTTCGCTGCACAGTTCAGCCAGTACAGCGCTTTCACCAGCGGCGAAGGCGGCAGGCCGATCGGTTACTTCGCCAGCTTCCTTGCCGCCGATAACCTCAGTGGCTACCAGGGCTGGAAGAACAGCCAGCTGCGCTTGCAGAACATGATCGGCTTGATGCGCGCGGAAGCGACGGCCACGGGCGGCAATATCGGCTGGCTCGCGACGACCTGGCAACAGGGTGAAGCGGATTCCAGCGGGCTCAGCGAAACGCGGAAAACCTACGCCTCGAAACTGAAGGCACTGGAGGCGGCGCACTGGACGAAGCTCTGCCAGGTGCTGGTGCCTGAGCAGGCCTGGCGACCGCTGTGGCTGGTGGCGCAGGTATGCAGCCATAACAGCTACGGCAGCGGCAGCATGGCGTTCTGCAATCCGTTCATCGCGTTGGCGCAACGAGATGCCTGCCTGGCGAGCGCCACGATGCGCATGGTGAACCCGCAGTATCTCTTCGACTACTTCGATGAATCGTCGGTAGGGCAGCCCATGCTGCACCTGACCAATGAAAGCCATCGCTGGCAGGGCCGCTATTTCGCGCGCGCGATCTTCCAGCTCGTGCAAGACCGCCAGGCCGGCTTCCCCATGCGTAACCCGGCGCTCGACATGGTGATGGCCATGGTCACCGGGCCGCGCACGATCTACGTCGTGTTCAACGTACCTGACGGTGTTCTTACGCTGGATACATCGTGGGTCGCACCGACGAGGAACTACGGCCTGGACCTGCGCGATGCGAACAACGCCGTGGTGCCCGTGAGCACGGCCGATAACAACCTGATTGCCGCCGTCGAGGTGATCGCCGGTGACATGCTGAGGCTCACGCTCAAGACGCCGCTGCCTGCCACCGTCACCAAGGTCAGCCTCGGCTGGGGCGACCCCGCGGAGCCGCCATCCATCGCCGGCCGCACGGGAGGCCCACGCAGCAACATCCGTGACTCCGCCGGCGACACCGACCTGTACACGGCAAGCGACGGCTCACAACGCCCGATGCACAACTACGCCCTGGTGGGCGACGTGAGCCTGATGCGCATGTAACTCAGCCGGTCTTGTCGAACTCGTCGCACGCCTCGACCATGGCGGGCTCATGCATCGTATCCCGCGGTGGTTCGTGGGCATGCCCCGGTGGCGATGTGACGCGCCGCGACGTGATGTCGGCACCGCCGCCGAGCGTCTTGCCCACCGGGCAGCGCTCGGCGATATCCATCAGCTTGGCCACTTGGGTCTCATCGAGCGGACCATCGACGTAGATCTGCCGATCGAAGTGATCGCGACCGGCGGCATCACGGCTGTGCGATACCGCTATCTGGACGCCAGCGACGGGCCATTGCTTGCGCCGGGCATACATCTGCATCGTCATGGCCGTACAGGCACCCAGCGCGCTGCTCAGCAGTTCATACGGCGTAGGGCCGGTTGCAAGGCCACCCAGTTCGGCGGGCTCATCGGCAAAGAACGTTGGACCTTGCGCGGCGATGGCGACCTGGTAGCCGCCCGCGCCCGTGGTCTCGATAAGCACCGGTTTGGAATCACTCATGGCCAGGCCTCGTGGGGAGCCAAGAGGATAAACCCTCGCGGCCCCGGGTCGCACACGTTGGTGCGGGACACCCGGTAGCACCAAACCACCACAACTTGCAGCGGCATGCCATCGCACGCTCGCTATGGCCAATCCGCCACGAGCGGCCTTGCGATCGCATCCAAATAGCAGCAGGGCGGTTCTATCGGGCGCATGCCTGCGCCCCCGACACTCGGCACGAGCTGCCCGTACGTCCGCATCCGCTGTTGGGGACAAATCCATGAACCTCGCTAATCGCCTTCCTTCCACGGTTGTCGCGGTCATGTTGCCGCTCGCCGTGCTGTTGACCGCCTGCGGAAAGCACGCGCCCGATGCCGCCGCGCAGGCCACCGAGGTGGATGTCGCCCAGGTGGTGAACAAACCCGTGGCCGAGTGGCAAACCTACTCGGGCCGCTTGCAGGCGATCGAGCGCGTGGATATCCGGGCGCAGGTGCCCGGCACCATCATGAAGGTGTACTTCAAGGACGGGCAGACCGTTAAGAAGGGCGATCCGCTCTTCCTGATCGACCCGCGCCCCTATGCCGCCGCCGTGGACCGCGCCACGGCGCAGGTCGCCGCCGCCAGGGCGCGCGCGGTGTTCACCACGGCAGACTACGCTCGCGCCCAGAAACTGCAGGCGGGTAATGCCATCTCGAAGCGCGACTTCGACGATCGCTACAACGCGTCGCTGACAGCGACCGCCGACGTAAAGGCCGCGGAAGCCGCGCTCACCGAGGCCCGCGTGAACCTGGATTACACCGCGATCAACGCACCGGTCGATGGCAAGGTCTCACGCGCCGAACGCACCGTTGGCAACATCGTCGCCGCCGGCTACAGCTCGCCCTCCCTCACCACCCTGGTCTCCATGTCGCCCATCTACGCCGACTTCGACGTGGATGAACAGACGTACCTGCGTTATCTCAGCCTGGTCGGCCAGCGCGAGGTCGTGGTCCATTTGGGTCTGGCTACCGATGAAGGCACACCGCGGATTGGCAAGGTGGCCTCTGTGGATAACCAGTTGAATAACACCACCGGGACTATCCGGGTTCGTGCAGCTTTCGATAATCCCGACGGCGCCCTGGTCCCCGGGTTGTTCGCGCGGGTATCGGTGGGCGCCGGGCTGCCCCATCCCGCCATCCTTATCGACGACCGCGCCATCTCCACCGACCAGGCGAAGAAGTACGTGCTGGTGGTGGATGACAAGAGCAAGGCGCAGTACCGCGAGGTCACCCTCGGCAACCTTGTCGATGGCCTGCGCATCGTGGATACGGGCCTGAAGCCGGGTGAGCGGATCATCGTCAGCGGCTTCCAGCGCGTGCATCCCGGTGATGCCGTGAAACCCAAGGTCGTCGCCATGTCCGGCGAAAACGATCCCGTCGCCAGTCGCTGACCCTGTCGGCCATAGCGAGATGCCATGAATATCTCCCGCTTCTTCATCGACAGGCCGATCTTCGCGTGGGTGCTCTCCACGCTTATCCTGCTGGCCGGCGTCATTTCCGTGTTCGCGTTGCCGATCTCGGAGTATCCCGAGGTGGTGCCGCCCTCGGTGGTGGTCTATGCCTCGTATCCCGGTGCAAATCCCAAGGTGCTGGCCGATACCGTGGCCGCGCCGTTGGAAGAGCAGATCAACGGCGTGGAAGGCATGCTCTACATGCAATCCCAGGCCAGTGCCGATGGCAACATGGCGCTCACGGTCACGTTCCGCCTCGGCACCGATCCGGACAAGAACCAGCAGCTGGTGCAGAACCGCGTATCGCAGGCGTTGCCGCGCCTGCCACCCGATGTACAGCTGCTGGGCGTCACCACGATCAAGTCCTCACCGACGCTCACGCTGGTGGTGCACCTGATCTCGCCGGACAACCGCTACGACCAGACTTACCTGCGCAATTACGCGCTGATCAACGTCAAGGAACGCCTGGAGCGGATTACCGGCGTGGGCCAGGTGGTGATCAAGGGCTCTGGTGACTACGCCATGCGCGTGTGGCTCGATCCGCAGAAGCTGGCAGAGCGCAACCTCACTGCCGCGGATGTGGTGGCCGCCATTCGCGAGCAGAACGTGCAGGTGGCTGCCGGCCTTATCGGCGGCTCACCGATGAAAGGGCAAGTGCCGTTGCAGCTCAGCATCAACGCCAAAGGACGCCTGCAGACCGAGGATGAGTTCCGCGACATTGTGCTGAAGAGTGAGGCGGGAGCATTGATCCATCTGCGCGATGTCGCGCGCGTGGAGCTTGGCGCGGCCGAGTTCGGGTCGCGAGCGCTGCTGGATAACAAGGAAGCCGCGGCGCTGTGGATCTTCCAGCTGCCCGGGGCGAACTCGCTGCAGGTATCGCACGACGTGCGCGAGGCGATGAAAGAGCTTCAGCCGGATATGCCACCCGGCGTGGAGTACAGCATCGTGTACGACCCGACGACCTTCGTGCGGGCAAGTATCGAGGCGGTGATCCACACCTTGATCGAAGCAGTGATCCTGGTCGTGCTGGTGGTCATCCTGTTCCTGCAAACCTGGCGAGCGTCGCTCATTCCGCTGTTGGCAGTGCCGGTATCGATCGTCGGCACGTTCTCCTTGCTGTTGATCCTTGGGTATTCCATCAACGCCCTATCGCTGTTTGGCATGGTGCTGGCCATCGGTATCGTGGTGGACGATGCGATCGTTGTGGTGGAGAACGTCGAGCGAAACATCGAGTCGGGTCTACCGGCGCGGGATGCGACTTACCAGGCCATGTCCGAAGTGAGCGGGCCCATCGTGGCGATCGCGCTGACGCTGGTCGCGGTATTCGTGCCCCTGGCCTTCATGTCCGGCCTTACCGGCCAGTTCTACAAGCAATTTGCGATGACCATCGCCATCTCCACGGTCATCTCGGCGTTCAACTCCCTGACCTTCTCACCGGCCATGGCCGCCTTGCTGCTGAAGGGCAGGGACGAGCCCAAGGATTGGCTCACACGCGGTATGGATCGTGTGCTTGGCCGGTTCTTTGGCGCGTTCAACCGGGTGTTCCAGCGGGGCTCCGACTATTACGGCCGCGGCGTCGCTGGCGTCATCCAGCACAAATGGGTCATGGTCGTGGTGTACCTCGTGCTGCTGGGCGGTGCCGCGTTCATGGGCCACATCGTGCCGGGAGGATTCGTGCCGCTGCAGGACAAGGAGTACATCATTGCCATCGCGCAGCTGCCAAACGGGGCATCGCTGGATCGCGCCGAAGCGATCACGCGTGACATGGGCCGCATCGGCCTCGAACAACCCGGTGTAGAACACGCCGTGCAGCACCCGGGCCTTTCGATCAACGGCTTCGTGAACTCGTCCAGCTCCGTGGTGATGTTCCTGAAACTCACCCCTTCGGCCGATCGTCACGGTGCCAGCGAATCGGCTGGCGCCATCGCCATGGCGCTCAACAAGAAGTATGCCGCCATCAAGGGCGCGTTCATTGCGGTGTTTCCACCGCCGCCGGTGCTTGGTCTTGGCACGCTGGGCGGGTTCAAGTTCCAGATCGAGGACCGCGGTGCGCAGGGTTATACGGCGCTGAACGAGGTCACGAAGAACTTTCTTGCCAAGGCCGCGAAGACGCCCGAGCTGGGTCCGGCGTTCACCAATTACCAGATCGATGTGCCGCAGCTGAAGGTGGATCTGGATCGCGACAACGCCAAGCAGCTGGGCGTAGCCGTCACCGACGTGTTCAATACCATGCAGGTGTTCCTGGGCTCGCAGTACGTCAACGACTTCAACCGCTTCGGCCGCGTGTTCCAGGTGCGCGTGCAGGCCGATGCGCCGTTCCGCGCGCACCCGGAGGATATTGGCCAGCTGAAGACCCGCAATGCGGCGGGGGAAATGATCCCGCTTTCGTCGCTGGTAAAGGTCTCGACCACCTACGGGCCAGAATCCGTCGTGCGCTACAACGGTTACCTTGCCGCCGATATCAACGGCGGGCCGGCGCCGGGCTATTCCTCGGGCGAGGCGCAAGCCGCGGTGGAGCGCCTGGCGGCGGAAACCCTGCCGCGCGGGTTCAAGCTCGAATGGACCGACCTGACCTTCCAGCAGATCATCGCCGGCAACACCGCCGTGATCGTTTTCCCGGTCAGCCTGCTGCTCGTCTACCTCACCCTGGCCGCGCTGTATGAAAGCCTCACGCTGCCACTGGCGGTGATCCTGATCGTGCCGATGAGCCTGCTGTGCGCGTTGTTCGGCGTATGGCTGGATAACGGCGACAACAACATCTTCACCCAGGTGGGCTTGATGGTGCTGGTGGGCCTGGCCTCGAAGAACGCTATCCTGATCGTCGAGTTCGCACGCGAGCTGGAGATACAGGGTCGCAGCATCGTGGAGGCGGCGATCGAGGCCAGTCGCCTGCGTCTGCGCCCGATCCTCATGACCTCTATCGCTTTCATCATGGGCGTGGTGCCGCTCGTGTTTTCCCACGGCGCGGGTTCCGAGACGCGACACGCCATGGGCATCGCGGTGTTCTTCGGCATGCTGGGTGTCACGCTATTCGGTTTGCTACTGACACCGGTGTTCTACGTGCTCATGCGTGCGCTGGCGGGCGCCCACCAGCTTGAAGACAAGCACGGCCGCAACGGGCGCGTCATCGGTATCGAGGATGCCTTGCCGGAGAGGGCCAGCTGATGCGTACGCATATCGCTTTGCTTGGTGTGCTGGTCGCGTGTGGCGTGGCCGGCTGCTCACTGGCGCCAAAGTACAAGGTGCCCGATGTAGCCCCCCCGTCGGCGTATAAGGAATCGCTAGGCGCCGACGCACAAGGGAGCTGGCAACCCGCGCTGCCGGCGGAGGCTGCGGGCCGCGGCGAGTGGTGGAAGGTGTTCGGCGAGCCGCAGCTGGACGAGCTGGAAACGCAGGCGATGGCTGGTAACACGAACCTCGCCGTGGCGGCGGCGCGCGTGCAGGAGGCGAGAGCCGCCGAACGTACGGCGGGCGCGGCCCGCTTCCCGAATATCTCCGCCGGCTTTGGCCCCACGCGGCAGCAGAACGCGCCCGAATCGCTCGGTGTGCCGGATACCGGCGTGCGCCCGGATGCGCAGACCGTATGGCGGGCGCAGGCGAATATCTCTTACGAGGTGGATCTCTTTGGCCGGGTCGCTTCCACGGTGGCCGCGGCAAAGGCCGAGAGCCAGGAATCGCAGGCGCTGTACCAGTCGGTGCAGTTGATGCTGCAGGCCGATGTGGCCCAGAACTATTTCCGGCTGCGCGAGCTGGATGCGGAGATTGTCGTTTACGACCGCGCCATTGAGTTGCGGAAGGACACGCTGACCTTCGTTTCGAACCGCTACGAGGCTGGCGAGGTGACCGATCTGGACAGGGCGCAGGCCGAGGCGGAACTGGCGACGGCAAAATCCGATGCCATGTCCGCGCGGCGCGCTCGCGCGACGACCGAGCACGCGCTGGCGGTGCTGTTGGGCAAGGCGCCGGCGAATTTCACCTTCGCGCCCGCGCCACTGAAACCCGTGGAGCTCCACATCCCGCCCGGCCTGCCATCCAGCCTGCTCGAGCGGCGGCCGGATGTCTCGGCGGCCGAGCGTGCCATGGCCGCCACCAACGCGCGGGTGGGTGTGGCGCGCGCCGCCTACTTCCCCTCCATCGTGCTGACCGGCACCGGCGGGTACGAAGCCGAAAGCCTGAGCAACGTGTTCAAGTGGTCGAGCCGCAGCTTCCTGCTGGGACCACTGGTGGGTACCGCCATCAATTTGCCCCTGTTCGACGGGGGTGTGAGGAAGGGCAACCTGGAACAGGCCAAGGCGCGTTACGAAGAAAGCGTGGCCCAGTACCGTGGGCAGGTCCTTGTGGCGTTTCGGGAGGTGGAGGATAGCCTCTCCAATCTGCGCATCCTCCAGGAGCAGACCGCCGTGCAAGGTGATGCGGTGAACGCTTCCACACGTGCCTTCGGCCTGTCGAAAGCGCAATATGAGGATGGATCGGTGGCCTACCTGAACATCCTGGATGCCGAGCGCGTGGTGCTGGGCGCGAGACTTAACGAGGTGCAGCTGCGCGGCGAACAGGCTGGCGCCACCGTGGACCTGATCCGGGCGCTGGGTGGCGGCTGGCAAGCCGAGCCGGCCCCGAACGTCGCCAACCGCTGAGAACGCACACCGAGGTTCACACCATGTCCTCTTCGACCCTAGGCGCGATGCTGCGCATCACCGAGAACTGCATCAAGGCCGATTGCATGCAGGACCTTGAGCGTAGTGCCAGCAGCAACGGCCCCTGCGGCGAGCGCGACCTGCGCCAGGTGCAGGAGTTCTTCGATACGGCGAAAACGGAGTTCACCTCGCGCATCCTCGCCGGCGCCGAAGTGCGTCCGGTCCAGCTGGGTGCCGGGCAGAACAACACGGTCGCGCTCATCCTGCAGACGTTCCGCTGGACCCCGGATTACGACATCCGCAACCCCACCCACCCGTACAACGCGGCGTGGAAGGTGTTCGCCACCTGGTGCGCCGAGAACGAGCTGGCGCCGGTGTTGCGCAAGTACCACGATGCCCGCGGAAAGGAGCATTGGTACGAACTGACGGTCCGTTCGGCGCTCAACATGCCGGCCAGCCCATGACCGGTACTGTCCGGCCTGCGTTGTCCGCGGACACGATTCCGGACAGCGGCGCTTTACGCCGGTTCATGCGAACCTTCGAAGAAACAGTGGGATAGAACGAGCCTGTGGTCGTGGCACGGTAGTTGCTCAACGCCGGGAAGCCTCCGTGCGTTTAGGGAAACCGTCCATGCGTAAGAACACCCTCTCGGCCTGCCTTGCCGGCCTGCTGGCCCTCACCGGCGGTTTGCCCGCCGTGGCTGGCGCCGAAGACCTCATGGACATCTACCGCGAGGCGGTGGCCAACGACCCCGTGCTGCAAAGTGCGGATGCACGCCGGCTGGTGGTGGCCGAAGGCGTCCCCCAGGCTCGTGCTGCCTTGCTGCCACAGCTCTCCGCGGGCCTCAGCCTTCAGCAGTTCCATCCGGCCTATTCGAACAACACCAATAGCGATGGCACCCCCGTGAACGGCGGCGACGGTCATAGCCGCCAGCGCGACCTCACGTTGAACCTCGACCAGACCGTGGTCGATCTTTCCAAGTTCGCCCGCGAACGCCAGGCCCAGCAGACCGCCGAAGCGCAGAACGCGACCTACGAAGGGGAACTGCAGGACCTGTACGTCCGCTCGACCCAGGCGTACTTCAACGTGCTCGTGGCGCAGGACCAGGTCGAGGTGTTCCAGTCCTACGAGGACGCGTACCACCAGTCGTACAACCAGGCGCAAACCTTGTTCGACAAGGGCCTTGCACCAGAAGCCGACCTGACCCAGTCGCACGCCTACTACCTCTTCATCAAGTCCGAGCGGGTCGATGCGGAAAACGCGTTGAAGGATGCACGCCGCGCCCTGCAGCAGCTGACGGGCAAGGAGCCGGGCACGCTGAAGACGCTGCGCGATGATCTGCCAATGGATCGCCCCACGCCGGACGATGCGACCGTGTGGGTAAAGCAGGCCGAGGAACAGAACCCCTCGGTGGTCGCGGCCACGCATCTGGTGAAGGCCGATGAGCACTCGATCAACGCGGCCCGCAGTGGCCACCTGCCCACGCTGAACGTGGCCGTGGGCTACGACAAGCTCGGTTCGTGGTCCAACGTGAATCGTGGCGGCGCGGGTTACGGCCCGGGTAGCACCACGATCGGCCTGGTCGTCGCCGTACCGTTGTTCAGTGGTGGCCTTACCCAGTCGCAGGTTCGCCAGGCGATCCACCAGCGCGATGCCGACCAGGGTGATCTGGAATCGTCGCGCCGCCAGGCCGCCCGTGATGCCTACAATTATTTCAATCTGGTGGTCGCCGGCATCAGCCAGGTCGATGACGCACGCACGGCCGTCGAATCAGCGAAGAAATCACTGGCGTCGCTGCGCGCCGGTTACGACATTGGCACGCAGAGCCTGACTAACGTCGTGGTGGCCATCCAGATCCTCGCCGAAGTGCGCACCCAGTACACCTCGCTCCGCCACCAGTTCATCCTCAACAAACTGCTGCTGAAGCGCAGCGTCGGCGCCGCCCAGCTCAGCGACGTCGAAGAAATCAACCGCCTCCTCCAATAATCCCGCCGACAATCCAGAGGTCTATACCCATCAGGGATCGTCGCCCCCTGTAGGAGCGCGCTCGCGCGCGATCCCCTCACCCCCACCTACAACGAAATCACCACCAGCTGCCGGGCCACATACCCAACAAGGAAGATCCCAATCACCACCACAAGCCACGAGAGCGCCCTCTGCGGCCCCGTGCCCGAATAACTGTGGTTGTCCTCATCCGCAATCTGTCGCTTGTTCCGGTGATATCGCAGCGTAGCCAGCCACGTCATCCAAGCCCCGACCAGTATCAAACCCAGCCCTAACAGTTCCGTGGCCCGGGTGTTCACGTGCACGGCTGTATGCGGGCCCGTTGCCAGCGCAAACGCCAGGAACAGATCGAAGCGTTCCAGCAGAAACCCGAAGGCCATCACGGCGATCGCTGTCCGCACCCACGCCAGGTAGGTGCGCTCATTTGCGGCATGGTCCGTAAAGTGCGGTATCAAAGCGTCTTCCCCAGCATCAGTTCCACCACCCAATCAATAAACACCCGAAGCTTCGCGCTCACGTGCCGGTTAGGCGGGTAGGCCACGTGCATCGGCATGGATTCAAATGACCAGTCCGCGAACAGTGGGACCAGCTCCCCACGCTCGCGGTGTACCTCCGCCATATAGGTGGGAAGCCAGATCACGCCGAGCCCAGCCACACCCGCGGCCAGGTACGCATTCCCATCATCGAAAGCGAACGCATGCTGGCCTTGCACCTCCACCTGCTCCCCATCACGCTGCATGACATAGGGGTATGTCTTGCCCGAACGTGCCCACAGGAAGCCGACGATGCGGTGGTGGGTGCCTTCGAGGTCGCGTGGATCGATCGGTGTCCCGTGATTTGCCAGGTAGGCTGGCGCGGCATAGGCACCCAGCTGAAGGTCGCCCAGCGAGCGGGCCATCAGCGACTGGTCAAGCAGCGTACCGCCGCGCACGACGCAATCCACGTTCTCCCCGATGATGTCGACCACTCGGTCGCTGACACCCATGTCGATCTGGATATCGGGGTAACGCGCATGGAATGCCGGCAACGCGGGTACCAGCACGAGCCGCGCGAAGGGGCTGGGCACATCGACACGAAGCCGGCCACGCGGCACGGCTGAAGCGCTCGAAAGACTGGTCTCCGCATCATCCAGTTCGGCGAGCAGGCGTACGGCACGCTCGTAATACACGGCGCCATCGGCGGTGACGTTCACCTTGCGCGTCGTTCGATTAAGCAGCTTCACCCGCAGGCGCGTCTCCAGCTGCTGCACAAGCTGGGTCACCGTGGTCTTGCTCATATGCAGGGTATCGGCGGCCTTGGTGAAGCTTCGCGTCTCCACCACCCGTACGAACGCCTGCATGGCGTCGAAACGATCCACAACTTACCCCCTGCCGACGTCGGACTGTTTGGATTCTACAAACAGTGATGGGTGCGGTTGCTCGTTTATCCCACCCCGGCCGGTGCCTAGATTGGAGCCATCGTTCCCCACGGGCCCAAGCGCCCACCGATGGAGTAACCCCATGGCAAAGCGTGATGTCGTGTTCCCCACCGGCCGCCAGGCCCTGTACGAGCGCAACCGGTATTCCCCCGCGGTCCGCTCCGGCGGCCACATCTTCGTAAGCGGCCAGGTCGGCAGCCGCGAGGACGGCTCCCCCGAGCCCGACCTCGAAGCCCAGGTGCGCCTGGCCTTCACCAACCTCAACGGCGTCCTCGCCGCCGCCGGCCTCACCTTCGATGACGTGGTTGATACCACCGTCTTCATCGTCGACCCGGAAAAACACTTCGAGCGAATCTGGGCCGTGGTGCCGGAGTTCTGGGGCGAAGCGCCGTACCCCACGATCACATGCGTGGGCGTGACCTGGCTCTATGGGTTTCAGTTTGAGATCAAGGTGATCGCGAAGCTGCCCGGCTAAGCCGCAGGGCAAAACGTCGCAACCAGCGAGCACGCCGCAAAAACTGCGCAGGCTCAAAACTGATTGGAGGTCATGGGCCTAGCCTTTGCGCCCATGACTGGTCAAACCTTCACCACAAAATGGGCAAGACGGCTCGCCACGGCGGCCGCGCCCCTCTTCCTCGCCGGCTGCGACATGGTGGTGATGAACCCCACGGGGGACATCGCCCGGCAGCAGCGTGACCTTATCCTTGTCGCCACCGGCCTGATGCTGCTTGTCATCGTGCCGGTGATGACCCTGATCGTGGTGTTCGCCCTGCGCTACCGCAAGGGAAAGAATCCACAGGCCTACGATCCCGGTTTCACCCACTCCACGCGTATCGAGCTGGCGGTGTGGAGCATCCCGCTTATCATCATCGGCATCCTCGGCGCCGTTACCTGGGTGACCACGCACAAGCTGGATCCCTTCCGGCCGCTGGATCGCATCTCGGCGGGCCGGCCCATTCCTGCAGGCACGAAACCCCTGGAGATCCAGGTGGTGGCCATGGACTGGAAGTGGCTGTTCATTTACCCCGAACAGGGCATCGCCACGGTGAACGAGCTGGCGCTGCCGGTGGATGTGCCGGTGCGCTTCACCATCACCGCCACCAGCCAGATGAACACGTTCTACGCACCGACCCTGGCCGGCATGATCTACGCGATGCCCGGCATGCAATCCATGCTGCATGCGGTACTGAACGAGCCGGGCGACACGTGGGGCTACTCGGGCAACTACACCGGCGCCGGCTACACCGATATGCGCTTCCAGCTGCACGGCGTGGACCAGGCCGGCTTTGATCGCTGGGTGGCGCAGGTGAAGAGCTCCCCGGAGGCCCTGTCGACCGAGCGTTACATCGCCCTCGATCAGCCGAGCGAAAAGGTCCCGGTGATGCATTTCGGCAGTGTGCCAAAGGATACCTTCCAGCGCGCCGTGAACCGCTGCATCGCCCCGGGCACGCTGTGCAAGAACGAGATCATGCGAATCGATGCCGCCAAAGATGGTGCGACGCACGGCGACATGACGATGGCGGGCGATGCGCACGCGGACATGCCGCCGATGGACGCCGGCCACTGAACCCCTTCATTTACCCGCCCAGGGCGCCTTGCGCGCCCCTGGGCCTGCCCACGGAAAGACCATGCTAGACGCTAGCTCTCCCAACGGGCTGCTCGGGCGGCTCTCGCTCGACGCCCTTCCGCTCCACGAACCCATCCTGATAGGCGCCTTCATCGCGGTGGCCGTGCTCGGCCTGGCCGCCGTTGGCGTGCTTACCTGGCTTAAGCGCTGGGGCTGGCTGTGGCGCGAGTGGCTCACCAGCGTCGATCACAAGAAGATCGGCATCATGTACATCGTGCTCGGCATCATCATGTTGCTGCGCGGGTTTTCCGATGCGCTGATGATGCGCGCGCAGCAAGCCATGGCGTTCGGGGCGAACCAGGGGTACCTGGCCGCGCACCACTATGACCAGATCTTCACCGCGCACGGCACGATCATGATTTTCTTCGTGGCCATTCCGCTGGTGGTCGGGATCGTGAACTTCGTGATGCCGCTGCAGATTGGCGCACGCGATGTCGCATTCCCCTATCTCAACAATCTCAGTTTCTGGCTGACGGCGGCCGGTGCCGTGCTGGTGATGATCTCGCTGTTCGTCGGTGAGTTCGCGCGCACGGGCTGGCTTTCGTACGCACCGCTGGCCGAGCTTCAGTACAGCCCGGATTCCGGTGTGGACTACTACCTGTGGTCGTTGGAGATCGCGGGCGTGGGAACCACGCTATCGGCCATCAACATGGTCGCCACCATCATCAAAATGCGTGCCCCCGGCATGACCATGATGAAGATGCCGGTGTTCACCTGGACGGCGCTGTGCAGCAACATCCTCGCCATCGCGATCTTTCCGGCGCTTACCGCCGCGTTCTTCCTGCTGATCCTTGACCGCTACGCCGGCACCAACTTCTTCACCAACGAGATGGGCGGCAGCCCGATGATGTACTGGAACATGGTGTGGATCTGGGGCCATCCCGAGGTCTATGTCCTGGTCCTTCCGGCGTTCGGTATCTACTCGGAGATCACCTCCACCTTCACCGGCAAGCGCCTGTTTGGCTATAGCTCAATGGTGTACGCGACGGTCGTGATCACGCTGCTCTCGTACCTGGTGTGGCTGCATCATTTCTTCACCATGGGTTCGGGCGCTTCGGTGAACTCGTTCTTCGGCATCGCGACCATGATCATCGCGATTCCCACGGGCGCGAAGGTCTTCAACTGGCTGTTCACCATGTTTCGCGGCGAGATCCGCTTCGAGTTGCCGATGATGTGGGTGGTGGCGTTCATGCTCACCTTCGTGGTGGGCGGCATGACCGGCGTGCTGCTTGCCGTCCCCGCTGCCGACTTCGTGCTGCACAACTCGCTGTTCCTTGTCGCGCACTTCCACAACACCATCATCGGTGGCGTGGTGTTCGGCCTGTTTGCCGGCATGGTGTACTGGTTCCCGAAGGCCTTCGGCTTCAAGCTGGATGAATTCTGGGGCAAGGTCGCCTTCTGGGGTTGGGTCGTGGGTTACTGGGTGGCCTGGACGCCTATCTACATCGTGGGCCTGATGGGCGTACCGCGCCGTATCAACCACCTCGATGATGTATCCCTTCGCCCCTACTTCGTCGTCGCGGCAATCGGCGCGGTCATCATCCTCATCGGTATCCTCGGCTTCGTCATGAGCATCGTGATGGGGATCGTGAAGCGCAAGGCGCTGCGCGATGTCACCGGCGACCCGTGGAACGGCCGCACCCTGGAGTGGAGCACCTCCTCGCCGCCGCCCGCTTATAACTTCGCGCTCACGCCGGTGGTGTACGACCTGGATGCGTGGCAGGACATGAAGGAGCATGGCTACCAGCGGCCGACGGAAGGCTTCCAGCCCGTGCCTATGCCGCGCAGCACCGGCGTGGGCGTGATCGTCGCTGGCCTGTGCACCGTCCTGGGCTTTGCGATGGTCTGGTACATCTGGTGGCTGGCCGCGCTCAGCTTCGTCGGCATCATCGCTGTCTCGATCATCCACACGTTCAACTACAACCGCGACTACGTGATTCCCGCCAGCGAGGTCAAAGCGACCGAGGGCGAACGAACGCGCGCGCTGGCAGGGGCCTGACATGAGCACCACGGTAACGACTCAGAGTGGGCCACGGGTGTGGCACGCACGGGAGGAGCACGATCACAGTGGCGGCGCCACCATGATCGGCTTCTGGATCTACCTGATGAGCGATGCGCTCATCTTTGCCTCGCTGTTCGCGGTGTATGGAGTGCTCAGCCGCAACTACGCCGGGGGCCCCGGGCCGAAGCAGTTGTTCGATCTGTCGCTGGTGGCGGTGAACACCGGGCTTTTGCTGGCATCGTCCATCACCTTCGGGGTGGCCATGCTGGCCATGGCGGCGGGGCGCACGGGGCGGACCATGCTATGGCTCGCCATCACCGGCCTGCTGGGCGCGGCCTTCCTTGGCGTGGAGTTGCACGAGTTTGCGACGCTGGTGGCGGAAGGCGCTGGCCCGGGCCGCAGCGCGTTCCTCTCCAGCTTCTTCACCCTGGTGGGCACCCACGGCACGCATGTGGCGTTTGGCCTGGTGTGGCTCATCGTGCTGCTGTTGCAGATCGGCAAGCGCGGCCTCAGTGACGACAACCGCCGCCGGGTGATGTGCCTGTCGATGTTCTGGCACTTCCTCGACATCGTCTGGATCGGTGTCTTTACCTTTGTTTACCTGCTGGGAGTCATCCGGTGACCGCACATGTCGTCACAACGCACGGGCACGGCAGCAAGCGCAGCCTGGTCATCGGTTCGGCGCTCTCCATCCTGCTCACGGCCATTCCGTTCTGGCTGGTGATGACCGGGGCGCTATCCAGCCCCGGCGCCACCATTGCCACCATCTTCGTGTTCGACCTGGTTCAGATCGTGGTCCACGTCGCCTGCTTCCTGCACGTGGATGCGAAGAGCGAGGACGGCTGGACCCTGCTCTCCTTCCTGTTCACCGCCATCATCGTGGTCATCACCATCATTGGTTCGGTGTGGGTCATGTACCACATGGACGCGAATATGATGCCGACGTAAGATCAGCCGCGGCATCTCTGTAGAAGGATGCCGACCCAAGGACTGGCGAGAGGAGTGCCGCGTGATGCTTGATAGCGACGATGATGCCGCCTCATTATCCCGGCACTTTGTCCGGAAGGGCATGAGTGACCTTTCGCCTCCCGAACTGGTTCGCTTCTTGTCGTACGAAGACGTCATCGTTCGTTCGTCGGCCGCGCTTCTGCTGCACCTTTCGGGCGGTGGCCAGGCGGTCTTTCTGGCCGTGCTTGCGTTGGCTGACAATGACAAAGCGTATTGTCGCGAGGTCGCCGCCTATGTGCTCGGACAATTCGGGACACCCGATTTGCCATTCCGGAGTGAGTCGCTTCCGGTGCTCGGCCACTTGCTTGAGGACACGGATGTGGACGTCAGGTTGGCGGCGATATCCGCGCTGGTTCATCTGGGCGGGCCGGAGGCGCGCGACGCTGTGCTGAGCGTCGAGACAGATGCGTCGGCCGAGGTGCGGCGCCTGGTGGCCTACCAGCTGGATCTGCTGGAACAGTCACCGGAAACGGTGGCGGCACTGGAGCGTCTCGCTCGCGATACGGATCTCGATGTTCGCCAGGAAGCCCTGGAAAGCTTGTCGTACCTCCGCGGCCTTGGCGCCTGATTCAGGCCCTAGCCGTCCAACAAGCCCGCCGCGATCGCTTCTGCGACGTCTTCGGGGGTATCGAGGTCGCGTGCGAGGGTATCCTTGCGTACCGCCGCTGGGTGGGCGCCCACCCAAAGGCGGCGGAAGCCGGTGTCGCCCTGTAGCGTGCTGGCGGTCGCCATGGTCTCGGGGCGTACCAGCGCTGGGGGGCCCATGGCATCGCCATACGCAGACACCACGTCGCAGCTGCCGTCATAGCAGACAAACAGCTTGTCCAGGTGTTCCTGGGTCAGGCAAGGCTGGTCGACCACGGTGATCAGCACCGGGTAGGGGCGCCCGGCAAGCGCCGTGGCGGCCCGGCGCAATGACGTGCCCATGCCTTCTTCCCAGGTCGGGTTGAACAGGATCGGTGTGCCGGTGACCAGGGGGGCGAGCTGCTCCGCGTGCGCGCCGAGTACCACGAGAAGGCGGGTAGGGCTGGTGCCTTTGGCCAGCCGCACCGCCCGCTGCAAAAGGGTTTCCCCACCGATGGTCAGCAACTGCTTTGGCTTGCCCAGCCGGCTGCTACCCCCCGCGGCCAGTACCACCGCGTCATGTTCCCCACGTGCCCGCATGTTGGACGTTCCGATATAGCGACAAGCTTGCCGTAAACGCTAGCACGCGCCCGTGGCGGCTGCTTGTCATACCGAGACGCAGGCTTCACATCGCCCGAAGATCATCGGCTAGCCTGTCGCGGACGACGGAACCCTGGCATGCCGCAGACCGAGATCGAGCGCCTGGAGCGCCTGCATAACCTGGCTGTGCTGGACTCGGACGCCGAAGACTTCTTCGACGCCCTCGTGGGAGCCGCCGCCGAAGTCACCGGGATGCCGATTTCGCTTATCAGCCTGGTGGACCGGGACCGGCAGTGGTTCAAGGCGAACATCGGTTTGCCGGGGGTGACCGAAACACCCCGCGAATATGCCTTTTGCGACCATGTGGTCCGGTCCGGCGCGACCGTGCAGGTGGCCGACGCAAAGCTCGATCCCCGCTTTGCCGACAACCCGCTGGTCGTGGGTGATCCCAATATCCGTGCTTATACCGGCGTGCCCCTCACGCTGACGGACGGCACCCACCTCGGCTCCCTTTGCGTGATCGACCAGCAGCCGCGCGCGTTGCGGCCGGACCAGATTCGCGTGCTCAGCCATTTGGCCGCCGCCGCCTCCATGGCCCTGGAGCAGCGGGCCGACCTGATCCATCAGCGCGAGGTTGCTCGTGCGGAAGCCGTGCGGGCACGCAAGCTGGAGCGCGAACTCGATGAGAAACAGCAGTTCCTGCAACGGACGGGCCGGGTGGCGGGTGTGGGCGGCTGGGAACTCGACCTGCAAACGAAGCACCTGCAATGGTCGGAGGAGACCTGTCGCATTCATGACCTGCCCGCTGGGTTCGAGCCCACGCTCGATGAAGCGCTTTCTTTCTTCTCGCCCGAAGCCCAGGCCGAACTCGCCGAAGCGATGGACCGGGCGCAACGCATGGATATTCCGTGGGACCTGACCGTGCCGATGACTACGGCCACGGGCCGCGCCATCTGGATGCGTGCCGTTGGCGGCGTCGAAAGGGAGAACGGCGTTCCCGTACGGCTGGCTGGCGCCGTGCAGGATGTGACCGAGCGCAAGATGGCCACGCTTGCCGTCGAAGCGAGCGAGCGGCGCTATCGCAAGCTGTTCCAGTACTCCCTCGGCCTCATCTGCACGCATGATCTCCAGGGCGATGTGCTCTCGGTGAACCCCTCGGCCGCGGCCTCGCTCGGTTACGAGATGGGGGACTTGCTCGGCGCCAACCTCAAGGACTTCATGCTGCCGGAGCGGCGGGCGCAGCTCGATCGCTACCTGCAGCGCATACAGGCCGAGCGCATCGCCATGGGCATCCTTGAGCTCGTCGCCTCGGATGGCACACTGCGCTACTGGCGCTACCAGAACGTGCTGGATGAAGACGCCGACGAACCTTACGTGCTCGGTCACGCCCAGGACGTCACCGAACAGCGCCGCTATGAGAACACGCTGATCGAATGGTCCACGCGCGATCCACTCACCCACGCGATGAACCGCCGTTACCTTGCCCAGCTCGAAGAACGCACCCATGGGCGCGGCGCGTGGGGCTGCATCGTCGTCGATCTGGACCACTTCAAATCCATCAATGACACCTACGGTCACGCGCGCGGCGATGAAATCCTTGTCGCGGTGGCGCAGCAGTTGCGCGATTGCAGTGGACCTGGCGATGTCGTGGTCCGTATGGGCGGCGATGAATTCCTGATGGTGATCGACAAGGCTGACGATGTGTCTGGCGTCATGGAACGCCTGCGGCGCGCACTGGCGGTCAGCTCATGGTCGCTTAGCCTCGGTGCTGCCGTGGCACACGCAGGGGAGCCCGTCGATCAGGTCATCGCCCGTGCGGATGACCAGTTGTATGCCCACCGCGCTGTGGCGCGGCACGCGACGCGTTAGGTGAATGCGGCCTGCTGTAATGAAGCGTAGGCTGCGACGAGCGCATCCGCCGAGAAACTCAGGTTCCTTCCACTGGGATTCGGAAGCACCCAGGGAACACAGCCCTGCATCATTACGGCCTGCCTTCCCCAAGCGATATCGCGCTGCGCGGTGAGTGCGCTATACGCCGCCTTTCCAAGGAACGCGATGTAGTGCGGCTTGTACTTCCGAAGCGTGGCGTTGAAGGGGCCGGCCGCGGAAGCAAACTCCTCGCGCCCAAGCTCATCGGCGCCCGCTGTCGGCCGCCGGACCACAGCCGTGATGCCGCATCCGACTTCGAGCAGGCGCCGGCCTTCTTCAGCAGCAAACAGTGTCGGCGTGAAACCCGAGCGATGCAGTACCTGCCAGAACCGGTTCGAGTGCCCGGCGAAGTGGTGGCCCGTTTCGGCCGCGAGCAAGCCGGGATTGATACCGCAGAACAACACGGTCAGCCCCGGCGCGATGATATCGGGCAGCGCGGCGCTCATCGGCAAATGGCATTCACTGCCTTTCGCGCCAGTGCGTACAGCTCATCACGCGGCGTGCCGGCGCGTGCGCGGATGGCCATCGTATGCATGGTGGCAGAGGCCAGCATGGCTAGCGCAGCAGGGTCCGCGTTGGCGGAAAGCTCGCCATCGGCTGCGGCCTGTTCAAGCCGCACGCGGAAGCGTTCGTCGAGGCCCACGAAACCATCGCTCACGATCTGGCGGACCACCGGGTCGTCGAGGGCCTCGGTCACGGCCGTACCGACCACGAAGCAGCCGCGTGGCTGGCCTTCGCCCGAAAAGTAGATGCCGAGGGCCGCGTCGTAGGCCTGCATCAGCGTGTCACCGAGCGGCTTGCCCGGCGCAAGCGCCTCGGCCATCAGGGCGAACTTGCGATCCCAGTAGTCGGTGAGCGCTTTCACATAAATGTCGTGCTTATCGCCGAACGCCGCCTTGAGGCTCGGGCGGTTCATGCCCGTGGCGGCGGAGAGGTCATCCAGCGACGTGCCTGCGTAGCCGCTGCGCCAGAAGGCATCCGCGGCGTGGCGCAGGGCCGTCTCCGGCTCATAGGCGCGCGGCCGGCCGCGGGGGCGCTTCGCGGCATCGTTATATTTTGTCCGATCTTGCATAAAAACCCTTGAAGGCGATCCTGCCCGCACATATTATGCGGTGCAGTACAAAATTCAACTGCGCGAACGGCCCCTTGGGCGGTCCCGCCTAACTCACGACGAAACAGGTAGTTACGATGACCACGCAGCTCGACGACGGCCAGCCCACCCGTTCTGGCGCCATCCGCTGGGCACTGATGATCGGCATCCCGGCCCTGCTGGCGCTGGGGGGCCTGGCCTATCACCTGTCCCACACCGGTCAGGTCGAGACCGACGACGCCTACGTGCGTGCCGCCAAGGTCGCGATCAACGCCCGCGTGCCCGGCCAGGTGCTCGAGGTGTCCGTGGTGGATAACCAGCCGGTGCATAAGGGCGAGGTGCTGGTGCGGATCGACCCGGCGCCCTACCGCATCGCCGTCGATGCCGCGGAAGCCAGGCTCGCCAGCACGCGCCTGCAGGTGGAAGGGCTGAAGGCCACGTACCGCCACCAGCTGGCGGAGCTGCAATCGGCGAAGGACTCGGCCGATTTCAACCAGCGTGAGTTCGACCGCAAGAAGGCGCTGCTCGCCTCCGACTATGCATCCCGCGCCACGTACGAACGCGCGGAGACCGACCTGAAGGTGAGCCGTGAGCACATTGCCTCCGAACAGGAGGATGTGGCCAACACCATCGCTGCACTCGCGGGCGACCCGGCCATTCCTGTGGAGCGCCATCCGAGCGTGCGTGAGGCCCAGGCACAGCTTGACCGCGCGCGGCTCGATCTCTCCTACACCACCGTCACCGCACCGGACGACGGCACGGTCGCGCGGGTGGATGACGTACAGGCAGGCGATTTCGTCAGCGCTGGCGCACCGGTGTTCGCGCTCATCTCGAGCCGCGATCTGTGGATCGAAGCCAATTTCCGCGAAACGAATCTGACGCACATGCGCCCCGGCCAGCGCGCCGACCTGCGCGTGGATGCCTACCCAGGGCATGTGTTCGCGGCACGCATCACCAGCATGAGCCCTGGCACGGGCTCCGAGTTCTCGGTGCTGCCGCCGGAAAATGCGACCGGCAACTGGGTGAAGGTGGTGCAGCGCCTGCCGGTGCGCCTTGAACTGGAGCGCCCAGATCCGAAATGGCCGCTGTACTCCGGCATCAGTGTGCTGGTGGACGTGGATACGACCCAGCCCGCCGCACCCGAGCGTGTGGCGAGGGTACCGTAATGAACGTGCCGAGCACCGCCGTGCATTCGCCAGTCGAGCATCGCATGCTGATTCTCGCGGGCTTGCTGGCGACCTACATGCAGGCGGTCAACATCTCGATCCCGAACGCGGCGCTGCTGCGGCTGCAGGGCGGCTTGTCGATGACCGACGACCAGGTGGGCTGGGTGTTTACCTCGTATATCGCCGCGAGCGCGGTGGTGATGCCGCTGACGCATTGGCTCGCTGCGCGCTTCGGAAGGAAAGCCATCTACCTCCTTTCGCTGGCGCTGTTCGCGCTTGGCCTCGCGCTCGACGTGCTGGCGACCACGCCATTGCAGTTCGTTGGCGCGCGCGTCGTGCAGGGTGCGGCGAGTGGCACGCTGGCGCCGCTGTCGATGTCGATCCTGCTGGCGGAACTGCCTGCGCTCAGGCATGGCCGCATTGGCCTGACCTGGGCCGTCACCGGCACGCTCGGTATTCTTAGCGGGCCGTCCATCGGCGGCTTCCTGAGCGAAGCGTTCGGCTGGCATGCCATCTTCTCCATCAGCTTTCCGCTGGTCGCCTTCATCATCCTGGTCGTGGCGCTATTCCTGCGCGAGCGCCGGCCGATGACACGGGAAACCTTCGACGTCTTCGGCTGGGCGATGTTGTCGATCAGCCTGACCGCTGTGCAGATGCTGCTTGATCGCGGGCAGCGGCTGGAGTGGTTCGCTTCGACCGAGATCTGCCTTGAAGCTGCCGCGGCCGCGTTGGGTGCATGGATCTATCTCGTCCATATCTTCACGCGACGGAACCACTACCTCGATCGCGCGCTGTTCACCCATCGCAACTTCACCCTCGGCGCGGTGCTCTACTTCGTGTTCGGCTTCGTCCTGCTACCGACGCTGGCGCTTACCTCGCCGATGCTGGAGGAGCTGCTTCGCTATCCGGGTGACGCCGCCGGTCTGCTGACGATCCCTCGCGGGCTCGGGATGATGGTTTGCCTGCTCGCGACGTGGCGTGTCTCGCCGCGGATCGATAACCGTCTTGTCCTGGCTGCGGGCGTGCTGCTGGTGACGCTGGGAAACTGGCGCATGGTCGGCTATTCGCCCCTCATGGATGGCTGGGCCGTGGGCTTCGCCGGCCTGCTGCAGGGTGCGGGGCTGGGCATGTTGATGCCGGCGATCACCCGCGCGACCTTCATCAGCCTTCCGCCCGCGTTACGCGCGCATGGCACCGTGCTTTTCAACCTGGCGCGTCTTTACGGCAGCACGCTCGGTGTGGCGGTCGTGCAGCTTTACTTCTTCATGAATACGCAAGGCATGCACAGCGCCCTTGCCGAGCATCTCCGGCCCTATGGGGCGTTCGCGCACATGTCGAACGCGACCACCGGTGCCGCGCTCGCAGCGATCAACGAAGGCGTCACCGGCCAGGCCGCCATGGTCGCCGTCATCGGGCAGTTCAAGTTGCTGTTCGTCGCGATGCTCGCGGTCAGCCCGCTCATCCTTTTTCTCCGCCCGCCCCGTGCGAGCCACTAAACCCCGGTAATGACATGAAAACCGCACGACTGAACCATGCAAGGCGCACCGCGCTCGCCGCGGTGCTGGGTAGCGCGACGCTGGCATTCCTCACCGGGTGCATGGTCGGGCCCGATTACCAGCGCCCTGGCGATACCGCGTCGGCGCACTACGACGTGGACGCCGAGCAGAGCCTCGGGCATGCCCGAGCAGATACCGCGCCGCAGGTGAGCTTCGATGCGGCGATCGACGCCGACTGGTGGACGCTGTTCAAGTCGCCGCGGCTCAACGAGGTCGTGAAGAAGGCGATCGACGGCAACCTTACCCTCGATGCTGCCAACGCGACGATCGCTCAGGCGAACGAAGCCATCGCCGCGGCGGGCGGCGCCCTGTCGCCGCAGGTGGCGTTTACCGCGGATGCCGGCCGCCAGCGCGCGGGCTTCGGTGCCGGTCGTTCGACATCCAACGTCTACGGCGTGGGCCCCACCGTCAGCTTCGACTTCGATCTGTTCGGTGGCACGCACCGGCGCGTGGAGGAGGCGACCGCGCTGGCCGACCTGCAACGGCATCATTTCGATGCCGCGTACCTCACGGTGACGGGCGATGTCGTCACCGAGGCTATCAAGCTGGCCTCAGCGCGGGCGCAGATGGCGGCCGTGGAAGCGTTGCTCGCCACCGATCGGCATAACCTCGCACTCGTCACGTCCGCCCAAGGCTTTGGCAGCGCGACCAGGGCCGATATCGCCCTGGCGCAAAGTCAGCTCGCCCAGGACGAAACCCTGCTACCGCCGCTCGCCCAGCAGCGCGATGTGGCACGCCATGCCTTATCGGTGCTTGCAGGCAAGGGCCCCGCCGACTGGGTACCACCGGATTTCGACATGGCCGATTTCACGCTTCCCGCCGAACTGCCGTTGAGCGTACCGTCGGAGCTCGCCAGGCAGCGTCCTGACATCCTCGCGGCCGAATCCCGGTTGCACGCGGCAAGCGCCGCGATCGGTGTGGCGACGGCCGACATGTATCCGCACCTGCAGCTCTCCGGGGCGCTCACCCAGGCAAGCGCAGGCGCGGGTGTCGGCACATTGTGGGGCATCGTCGGTTCGCTCGTCGGTCCCGTCTTCGAGGGCGGCACACTCAAGGCGAACCGTCGTGGCGCCATCGATGCCTATGATGCGGCGCTGGCGGACTACCGGCAGACCTTGCTCTCGTCACTGGGGCAGGTGGCCGATGTGCTGCAAGGTATCGGCCACGATGCCGAGGAATACGCCGCACAAGGCCGGGCGCTCGATGCCGCGGAAACCAGCCTCACGCTAAGCCAGGAGGGTTTTCGGGTGGGTGACGCCAGCCTGCTTGCCGTACTGGATGCCCAGCGTGCCCGCCAGCGTGCGCTGATCGGCCAGATCCAGGCGCGCACGGCGCAGTACCTCGATGCGGTACAGCTCACCGTGGCGCTGGGTGGGCGATCGGAAAACGCCTTCCTTAGAAAAGCCCGCTAACGGCAAAGAGGCCGCCCGACCCGGGATGCTCGGCCAGCGCGGCCTCCGTCAGCCGGGCGCGCGATGTCGAAACATAAGCAACACCGTCGCGGTCGAACGCCAGGCTCCCAACGTGAGGCGCAGGTAGCGGGACGGATCGCTCGGTGGCGCCATTGGCGGCAAGCTGCACGATACAACTGCCGCCCCACATGGCCACCCACACCGTTCCGTCCGGCGCGACGGCCATGCCATCCGGCTTGCCTGGGGCGTTGAGAAAATCAGTGACCACCGTGGGCTCGTCGAGTGACAGCTGGTCCTCGCGGCGTGGATACGCCAGCAACGTGCGACTCAATGTGTCGACGACCAACAGCCGCTTGCCGTTGGCGACGAAGGCGATCCCGTTAGCGACGCCCAAGCCTTCGGCAACCTGTACCACCTCGGCGCCGGGCGAAGGGGCGTAAAACAAACCGCCGCGCGCATGGAGAAGGCCGCGGTGCATGGAACCCACCCAAAGGCCTCCCAACGCGTCCACCGTCATGTCGTTGAAACGGCAACCGGGAGCCAAAGGTGCGATTGGCCCGGGTGTGAGGGCGCCAGTGCGGATATCGACAACAAAGAAGCGATCCTCACCCGCACCCACCCACGTGCCATCCGGCTGCTGAGCCAATGACCACAAGGCTTGACCGAGCGGAACCTCATCCAGCCGCTTTTCACCGGGGTTCCAACGCAAAAGGCGGCGTCCTGCGGGATCAAGCCAGATGACATCCTCACCATCCATCCTCACCGATTCGCCGACGAGGGCGTGCGGATGCGCAACGAGGAGCGTGGCACTCATGCGAGCTGGCGCCGCGCCGCGTGGATGCCAGCGAACCCTTGCGCCGTGGCGTCGGCGGCATCCACGGCCTGCGAGCCGATGCCGACGTGCGCGAGTGCTGCGGCGTATAGCGCACAGACGGGTGCGGATCCCACCAGTGTTACCGAGCCTTCAAGTGGGTATATCGAACGCGCATCCGCGATCTCGGAGCCAATCAGCAAGCCGCGCAGATATGATGCTGCATCGCCTCGTGCAAGGTCGCCGCGGATGACCCGCGCGCGGACGCCAAACAGCGCCGTACCTAACCCTGGTTGGCGCCTGGAGCCCGCATCCACGCCCGCATTGAAGGCCGTGCCTATAACGGCGGGCGCGGCGACAACGGAAGCGAGCATCCCGGCCGCCGTCAGCCGATCAAAGATCTCGCCCGACATCGCTGTCATGAATTCCTGCACCTTGCCCCCTTCGATCCGGACCCATTTTCCGTGGGTACCGGGCAGGGCGACGATACCCGCTTGTGGCAGGCGGCCGGCCCTGAGCAAGCCGAACAGCTCGGTCTCTTCGCCGCGCATGATGTCGGGAGCATGGTCTACCGCGCGGCGACATGCGAGCCCTGGCACGATGTACATGGCGCAATCGGCGATCGTCGTGGCGTGGAGCCGCAAGGCAAGCTCCTCCAGTCCGATAGGGCAGTCGGCATAGCCGGCATCCTCCCAGCCCACGTTTGAGCCGACCATCCCGCAGGCGTAAATCATCCCGGCGTCAGGCCAGCGGGCCGCAAGCCGCGCTATCTGCGCCTGCATGCCCGCCTTGTCGAGCGACCCGATACCCGCAGGTTCGGCGAACGCGTCCCGCACGACGCCGTTGTCGTCCAGAAGAAACGAGCGAAAGTTCGAACTTCCCCAGTTGATCGCAATAAAGTCACGCGCCATGAAAACCCCTTAGCGACGCGTCACCGACGCGCCACCATCAATCGGATAAATACCACCGGTCATCCACGCGCTGGCATCGCTGGCCAGGAACAGGGCGAGCTGGGCGACATCCCCGGCCGTGCCAAGCCTGCCCAACGGGTGGCGGCCTACGTTGCGTTCGCGCGCAGCAGAAGGGTTATCGTCTCGCTCGAACGATGCCCGCAACAGCGGCGTATCGATCGATGCAGGTGCGATGCCGTTAACGCGAACCTGCCACGGCGCGAACTCCAGCGCCGCGGTACGTACAAGCGATTCGAGCGCCGCCTTGCTCGCCGCGTAGGCAGCAAGAGTCGGTGTGGCGAAGCGCGCGTTGATTGAGGTCGTGAGTACCACCGAGCCACCGCCCGCCTCACGCATGCCGGGCACCATGTGCCTGAGCAGGCGCACGGCGGAGATGACGTTGGTGTCGTACGTATCGCGGAACAGTGCATCGTTCGACTCAAGGATCGAGCCTGGCGGGCTTATCCCGGCGCAATGAACGAGGATGGTGGGCCGGCCCAGGGAGAGCGACGTGGCTTCCACGGCCTCACGCACGGCGACGTCATCGCGAAGATCTACGCTGAGTGACAGCGACACCCCCGATGAAGGGGCCAGGTCCAGTCCCGCCACCGCGACGCCTTCCTCACGCAGCCGCCTTGCGACGGCTGCACCGATACCGCTGCCGCTACCTGTCACGAGGGCGACCTTTCCCGCCCATGCCTTGCTGTTCAAGCGAACGCCCCTTTCGTGTGCGCGGCCCTGGCTCAGAACCGCCAGGTGACCGTGGCCATGTAGTTGCGTCCGTATATCACATTGGTGCGCAGGCCTTCCTCGTAACCATCGAACGTACGCTGGCGGCTGTTGAGGAGGTTGGTGGCTTCCACCTGTAGGGAGATCTGCGGAGTGAAGTTGTAGCTGACCGATGCCGCCAGATCCTTATAGGTATCGTTATAGATACCGGTGGCAGCCGTGGAGAGGCCCACCAGGTAGCGATTGCGCCAGTTGTAGGCCACGCGCGAGCTGAAGGGGCCCTTCTCGTAGTAGACGATGAGGTTGTAGTTGTTCTTCGACAGGCCCGGGAAGGTCAGCGAGCTGCCGTTGACGTCCTTGATCGGGGTGCTGGAATCGATATAGGTGTACGTCGCTACCATGCCAAATCCATCGAGCGGATCGGGCAGGAAGGTGAACGGTACCTGGGCCAGCAACTCGGCGCCCTGAACCTTGGCCGAATCGCCGTTGACCTTGCGGTTGATGAAGTAATTCACGCCACCAATGTTCTCCGCGCTCTGCTGCTGCACGATGAACGTCGACACATCCTTGTAGAACAGGCCGGCGGAGACCATGCCGGTATCGTTGTAGTAGTACTCCAGCGAGAGGTCGTACTGATCGGCCTTGAATGGCTTCAGTCCAGGCGCACCGCCGCTGCCGGTACCCGGCGTTACCTGCACGCCGTTGACGAACACGGCGCTGTTGTTGAGCGACACGCCGTTGTTCAGGTCTTCCGTGTTCGGGAACGCGACCACGCGGGCCGCACCACCGCGTACCAGCAACTGATCGGTGATCTCCCACTTCGCGATGAACGAGGGTAGCCACTCGCGGGTCGTGCTGCGGTAGTCGGTGGGGCTGGCCTGGCCTGTGGCCGTGATCAGGTTTCCACTGGAGTCCAGCTCACGCTGCACGTAGCGCAGGCCGAAGTTACCCGAGACCGGCATGCTTCCCGCGTTGAAGCTCCAGTCTGCCTTGGTATACGCCTCGGTGAACTTCTCATCGATGCTGAAGGTACCGGCATAGGCGAGCGCGTTGTCGCGCCCATCCAGGCACTGGGCGTTCTGGCTGATTGCCGGGATGTTCGTGAACGCGTCGCAGCCGGTGAACACCGAGCGGTAGCTGCCGAGGAAGCTGCGTGGCAGCCCATCGAACTCGCCCTTCATGAAGTTGTTGTTGCTGTACACCCGCAGATAATCGGCCAGCGCCGTCGCCGGAACGCCGCCGGTAGGGCGGATATCGGCGCGCAACGGATCCTGGTCGCTCTTGATTTTGGTTGCGCGGGCGCCGAAGGACAGAGACTGCCAGTGGTCGTTGTCGAAGTTCCAGACCCAGTCGGTGCGCGCCGCCGGCGCGTCGGTCTTCGCCCGGTAGTCGTTGTCGAACAGGATGGACATGGCCATCTGGTTCGGATCGGTCAGGTTCACGCCGCCGATGTTGAAACTACCGAAGTTGCCCGAGCGCAGGTCGTAGTCGATCACCGATGTGATGCCTGACTTTGGCTGCAACCGCATGTAGTTCTGGTGATAGTCGGCCTTCGAGCGGTCGTATGAGATCTCCGCTGAACCATCGAGGTGGTCACCCGCATGGAAGCTGCCACGCAAGGCAGTGGACCACACGTCCGCCTCGATGTCCGCGATCTCCGTGTTGGCCTGGATGGGCGTGGTGGCCCGGCCGGCCAGCAGGATATTGTGGTTCGAGTAGGTGGCGTTGCTCAGGCCCGCGCTGGGATTGAACGCCAGCCAGTAGCGATCGCGATCCGCCGTCTGCTTGGAATAGAAGGTATCGCCGACGATCTCCACGCCCGGTGTCGGCCGCCACTGCAGGATCGCACTCACGCCCTTCTTGGTGCGGTCATCCTCGATGTTCTGCGCGCGCATATCGGTGCTGCCGAAGTGCTTCACGCCGGCGCTGTCAGTGAACTGCGAGTAGCCGGAGAAGGTATCCAGGCCCTGCTGCACGACGGTGGCGTGGCTGTACGTGGCCGCGACCATGGCGCCAAACGTCTCGTCCTTGTTCCGGCCTGAGAGCAATGCGAAGCCATCGCCGCCACCCTTGCGGGCGAGCTTGCTGTAGGTACCCGAGACGCTCACCACATTCTGGTCGCCATCGGCGTTCAACGGCATGCGTGTTTCGATGTTGACGATACCGCCTAGTGCACCGGAGACCTGGTCCGCGCTGGCGAGCTTGGTGACTGAAAGGCGCGAGATCACCTGCGAGGGCACGAGCGTCAAAAGGCCATACGTGGAGGTGTTGAGCTGATCCAGGCCATTGCCGCCACGGCCCGTCGCGTCGAAGATCTCGCGGCCGTTGTACAGGTACACGTTCTGGCTGAGGCCGCGAACGAGGATGTTGCTGCCTTCACCCATGCCGCGTTCGAGCTGCACGCCCGCCACACGCCCGAGCGATTCGGCGACGTTGGAATCGGGCAGCTTGCCGATGTCATCGGCGACGATCGCATCGACGATTTGTGAGGAATCCTTCTTCAGGTCTCGCGACTTTTCCAGGCTCTGCCGGATACCGGAGACGGTGACGCCTTCGAGGTTCACCGGGTTCTGCGTCTGCGGCGCACCGGCATCCGCTGCCGGCGGTGCGGTCGCCTGGCCTGCCGCCGAAGGTGCTGCGGTTTGAGCGACGGCCGGCACGGATGCGAAGAGCACCTGTGCGATCAGGGCCGACAGGATGGTACGCCGAGCAAGAACCATGTTTTTTTCCTCCCCCGAGGTGGTGAGCCCCGGGAAAGCAGCCGTGCTACCGGCCCCACTTTCTTCCCCGTCGCTCGCACGAATATCGCTGTGTATCGCCGTTCGCCAGCGCGATTTGCGCTTGGCATGGTGTAACTATTATAGCAATATAGATGGGCACGCAAGAGCGACCGCACAAGGATTTGCTGCTGCAAAGCAGCATGAAAAGCGCTTCGCGAAGGCATTTCTCTCGTCGTTCGACGCCCAAGGAAAACCGCGCATGACGCAACTGGCTGGTGTCTTTCCCATTGTTCCAACGATCTTCCATGCGAGCGGCGCGATCGATCAGGCCGGCACGCGCAACGTGCTCGACTACATCATCGATGCGGGCGCCGCGGGTGTCGTCTTCCCCGGGCTGGCGAGCGAGTACGACATGCTCAGCGTGGAGGAGCGCATCGAGCTGACGACGTTGCTTGGCGAATGGATTGGCGGACGCGTGCCGTTCATTGTCGGAGCCAGTCATGCCGATGCGGCGATCTCCGCGCAGCTGGCCACGACGGGCGCCACCGCTGGCGCCGTGGCAGCCATGATCCTCACGCCGCACAAGCACGCCGGTGATCCTGCGGCGATGGCGGCCTACTTCAACGACATCCACGAAGCCTCAGGCGTCGCGATCATGTTGCAGAACGCGCCGGCGCCGATGGGTGTCGGGCTGGGTGTGGCGGAGGTCGCGGCACTCGCCCGTGCCGTGCCAGGCATCCGCTACGTCAAGGAAGAAACCCAGCCATCCGGTCATCGCATCACAGCGCTGATGGACGCGGCCGGCGCAGGCGTGGAAGCGGTGTTCGGGGGGGCAGGCGCCCGCTATGTGATCGACGAGCTCCAGCGGGGCGCGATCGGCACCATGCCGGCATGCGAGGTCACCGAGGTTCATGTCGCGATGCTGGCGCGGCATGCCAGCGGTGACCTCGATGGCGCACGGGAACTGTTCGAGCGCACGCTTCCGTTGCTGAGCATGCAAGCCGTGTTCCGGTGGCGGCTAACCAAAGCCGTGCTGCTGCGCCGCGGGCTCATTGCATCCGATCACGTCCGTGCACCGGGACCGGCCCTCGATAGCTGGGACCAGCGCGAGCTGGACGATCTGCTGGCGCGCATCGTCGATCTCCTTCCGCTCGACCGTGTCCCTGGGAAACAGGAGAGAATGACGCCATGACCAGCCCTGTCAGCAACGTCGAGACGTTCATCGTCACGGTGCCGCGCGATACGCCCTACCTCGGCCCGTTAGGCCCAGGCGAACGCGTCAACGCGCGCGGCTACGTGGTACGCAAGGGTAACGGCACCATCTATCCCTCGGTGGATCGCTCCATCGCCGTACGCATCACTTGCGCTGACGGGAGCGAAGGCTGGGGTGAAACCTATGGTATCTGCGCACCACGCGCGACCACCGAGATCATCAACGACCTGCTGGTGCCGGAGCTGATCGGGCGTGATCCGGAGGACGTCGAAACCATTTGGGATGACCTGTACGGATTGATGCGCGTGCGCGGATGTACCTCGGGCTTCCATGTCGATGCGATCACCGCGCTGGATATCGCCTTGTGGGACCTGCGCTCCCGTGCGCACGGGGTGCCGCTGTGGCAGATGCTCGGCGAACGCCAGCGCGAACGCATACCCGGTTACCTTTCGGGCCTGCCGGCGGGCAACCTGAAGGAACGCGTCGAGATGGCCGTACGTTTCCAGAAGGAAGGCCATGACGCGTTCAAGATCCACACGGCGGTAAGCACCGAAGGCATCGTCGAAGAAGTCGCGGCCCTGCGTCAGGCCCTGGGCGACGACGCGCTGTTAATGGTCGACCTGCCCTGGAAGTTTGACCCGCCTGGCGCACTCGCCCTGGCCGAGCAACTCGCACCCTATCGTCCCTTCTTTGCCGAGGCGCCGATCAAACCCGAAGACGTCGATGGCCTGGCCTGGCTGGCCGAGCGCTCGCCTGTGTCCATTGCTGCAGGTGAGGAGTGGTATACCGAACATGACGCGCGGTTGCGCCTGAACCGCAGGAGCATCGCCTTTATCCAGCCCGAGATGGGCCATGCGGGTATCACCCAGTACCGCCGGATCACCCGGCTTGCCGATGCCGCCGGCGTCACTATGGCCCCGCATGCCACCGTGGGCACGGGCCTGTTCCTTGCGGCAAGCCTGCATATGTCGAGCACGGTGCCGCGGTTCTGGCGCCACGAATGGCAGCACTCGGTATTCGCGCGCTCGTTGCAACTGCTGGAGACGGACATGGCGTACGTCGATGGCCACTACACGCTGCCCACCGGTCCCGGCCTGGGCGCACGCCCCGGTCCGCGCTTCTGGGATTACGCCGAACTTGCGACCTGAGTGGTGGGCACCGCGACGATCGTGGCGGACGATCGCGGTGCCATCTTCACCCCAAGCCACGCTACGCCAAACGCGATGGGGTGCAGCAACGCCATAAGGACAAAGCTTCGATCGAAGTGCCCGGACGAGACAAGGCCGGCCACGACCTGCGCTGACAACATGCCGCCCAGTGCACTGCCCGCGCCAATCAAGCCCGATATCGTGGCGATGTAGCGGCTGGGATACAGGTCGACCACCAGCGTACTGATATTGATCTGGAAGATGAGGTGCGCGAACGCCACGGCCGAGCCGATGGCGAACAGGAGCCATAGCGCGGGGTGGAAGGCGGCCGCCAGGCCAATGGGGGCGAGCATCGCCGCGCCTGCCATTGCGATGAGCCGGCTGCGCGTGGGCTCCATGCCGCGCTTCACCAGCGCGCTGGAGATGGCGCCGCCGCCGATGCTGCCTACGTCGGCGGCGAGGTAGACGACCCAGGCGAGTGAAGCGACAGCGGCCAGCGACATACCGCGCACATCGTTGAGGTACTTGGGAAACCAGAAAAGGTAGAAGTACCAGACGGGATCGGCGATAGCACGGGCTAGCACCAGCGTCCACAGCGTGCGATCGCGTAACACGCGGCCCCAACGTGAGGCCTCGGATTCGGCGTTGGGCAGCTTCGCCGGCCGCGGTTCCCTCGGGTGGAGCCACACCCACGCGGCCATCCAGAGCAAGCCCGCCGCGCCGGTCACGACGAACGCGGCGCGCCATCCGTAAACCAGTGCCACACCGCCGATCAACGGAGGTGCGAGCGTCGCGCCCACCATGGCGCCCGCCGTGTATATGCCGTAGGCGAGTCCCTTTTCAGAGGGCTTGAAGCGTTCGGATACGACCTTCGTCCCGACGGTGTAATTGCCTGGCTCGCCAAGGCCCAGGGCAAAGCGCGCCGCGCCCAGTTCGAACGCACTGCGCGCCATGCCGGTAAGCAGGTTGGCGATAGACCACCACGCGACAAACAACGCCAGCGCGAGTCGCGAACCCAGCCAGTCGGTCAAGCGGCCGGCCAGCAAGTAAGCGATGGTGTAAGCGACAAGGAACGCCTGCACAATGTGCGCGTAGGCGGAATCGCTGATGCCCAGATCAGCCTGGATGGTGGTGGCAAGGATCGATAGCGCCTGGCGGTCCAGGTAGTTGATCACCGTGGAGACGAACAGCAGCGCAAGCAGCACCCAGCGGAAGCGGTCGGATTTCGCTTTCCCTACGTCGTCCGCCATGCCTTGCCCCCTTCAACCGGTCGACCGAAGCTATTACTAAAATAGCAACAGGTCAATGCGCGCTGCGGCAGGGCTCAGGCAATCTCGACAGCGGCGGCGCGCAGTGCTTCCACCAGTTCGGCCGTGGCGTTTTCCGGAATCCAGCCGGACATGGCGAGGCCGGCCACGACCGGCTCGCCCGTCGTCACGGCCACGATGTGGTGATCGCGTTCGTCGGCCACGTGCACGCGTGCGTAGCCCTGCTGGCGCGTTGCCTCAAGGGTGGCCAGCAAGCGTTCGATCCCCTCAGGGAACATCGGAATGTCCTTGCCTTCATACAGCTCGCGTACCTCATCATCCGGCAGCTGCGCCAGGAGCACGATGCCGATGCCGCTGGTGGTGGCGGGCAGCAAGCCGATGCGGCCCAGGCCGCGGGCGGCTTCGATGCCCGGCGGTGCGTGGAACAGGTAGCTGACGCTATCGTTCCACAGCACGCCCATGGCAACGGTATGGCCGAACCGGCGCAGCCGTTCCAGTTCGGGCAGCGCCCGCCGGATAAGCCCAGAGGCAAACAGGCTCTGCGCGGCCAGTACATGCATGCCTGCACCCGGCGCGTACTTGCGGTCGGAGGTCTGCCGGACGATGCCCATATAGGCCAGCGTCTTGAGCAGGCGGTTCACCCGCGTCGTGTTCGCGCCCAGCTGGCGGGCCAGCTCACGGCAGCCGATTGGCTCCGGCGCCGACGCCAGCGCCTGCAGCGTAAGGATGCCGTCGATCAGGCTTTGGTTGGGTTGGGCGTTGGGCTTGGCGCGCATGGCGCACAGAGTAGCCGTACCACGGGGCCCGTGGCGATCCTCAGGGAAAAACCAGCCGCTCGCCCTGCGCCGGTACAACAAAGTGCACACCAAGCGTATTACCAGCGGCCAGTTGCGTCGTGATGAGCGCGCGCGGGTCACGCCCTTCATCGAGGCTCGGCTTGATGTGATCCACCACGACGGTAAGCCCCCGCAGTGCATCCTTGCCACCGCTCGCATCTTCCAGTGCCTGCAGTTCGCGCAGGAGCCACGCGGGCGTCAGGTGGCCAAACAGCTTCGCATCGGGCACATCGTTCGGAAACGAGGCCTCGATCTGGATGCCCTTGAGTGCGTGGCTACGCACCAGTGGCGCAAGCGCCTGCCATACGTCGGCAAGGTCGCGCTTGCCGTGCGCCAGTGCATCGGGCCCGGTATCGCCGAAGTAGGCGTAGTAGTCGCCACCGGCGCGCAGCAGCACCATCGATGACACCACCGCGTCGTGGCTCAACGGCCATAGCTTGGCGGACATCGAGGTACCCTGCACGGGAAACCAGGTGCCGGGTGCCTCGACGGCAAGGTGATACCAGCCCAGTGCCGGCGCCTTCCCCCGGTCAGCCAGGTTAGGCCACGCTTCCCAGTTGAAGTAATCGCGGCTAAGTACATCGAGCGTGGAGGCCAACCCGTAGACCGGCTTGTTCCCATGATCCTCGGGCGAGGCAATGACCAGCCCCGCAACGTGGTCCAGGTGGCCGTGGCTAATGAAGTACGCCGAGATGCCCTGGTGCAGGATGTCGCCCGTACTGTTCTTCAGGGCACCGCTGGCGCGGGCCTTCTCGATCCCGGCGACCAGCGTGCCGGCATCCAGGGCGAGGTAATGCTCGTCGCCGCGGGCCTTGATCAGGTAGCCCGAGAGGTTATCGCTGGAGACGCCGCCTTCCACGCCCAGCGTCACCAGTTCGAAGCGGGGTGGCTGGGCGGCATGCGCGGCGACGGCCGCGGCGGCGAGGCAAAGCGCGGCGAGCGCGCGGCGTAGGCTGGTCATGGGCGTTGAGATGGTTTTGGCAAAGCGCGGGAAAAAGGGACAGGCGTAAGGTAGAGCCCCGGTAGGTTAGAGGATCAGCGTTATGGCTGTATTGCTCGCCGTGAATGTCGGCCTCCCGCAGGATATGGCGTGGCAGGGGAAGACCGTGCACACCGCCGTCTGGAAGCGGCCGGTGCAGGGGCGGGTGATGGTGCGCCGGCTCAACATCGATGGCGACGGGCAGGGTGACCTTGCCGGGCATGGCGGCGAGCACCGCGCCGTGATGGTTTACCAAGCGGCCTCATACCGTTACTGGGAGGCCTTCTTCAAGCGGCCCACGCTCGAATACGGCAGCTTTGGCGAAAACCTCACGGTGGATGGCCTCCCCGATGACGAGGTATGCATCGGCGACCGCTACCGCATCGGCGATGCACTGTTAGAAGTGACGCAGCCGCGCGTCACCTGCTACCGCGTGGCGCTGCGCATGGGCGAGCCGCGCATGGCCAACCTGCTGGTCTCGCATCGCCGCCCGGGGTTCTATTTCCGCGTCATCGAGGAAGGGTTGATTGGCGCAGGCGACACCATCACCAAGGAACAGGAAGGCAGCGGCATGACCGTTGCCGAGATCGATGCGTTGCTTTACCTGCCGGGGAAGACACCGGCGAAACTGAAACGCGCAGTGCAAATCCCGGCGCTGAGCAAGGGATGGAAGCAGTCATTCGATGAGCTGCTGGCAGCGGGGCCGGAAGCCAGTGGGAATGTGGCACTCGGTGGCCCGGCGTCGAAACCACCGGCCTGGAACGGGTTTCGCGACATGCGCGTCGCAGCCATTCATGCAGAGAGTGCGCTGGTCCGCTCGTTCGTGCTCGAGCCCGTGGACGGTAAGGCATTGCCGCGAGCACGGGCTGGGCAGTTCATCGTGCTGCGCTTGCAGCCACCCGCACCGCGAGCGGCCATCATTCGCAGCTACTCGCTGTCAGATACCTCGCTCGAGGGCCGCTACCGCATCTCGGTGAAACGTGGGTCCGGCGAAGGTAGCCGTTATCTGCATGACGAGATACATGAGGGCGATACCTTGGGTATCAGCGCGGCACGCGGCACCTTCAACCTGGTGGATGACCTGCGCCCCGTGGTGCTGTGGGGTGCAGGCATTGGCATCACGCCCTTGCTTTCCATGCTGCATGAGCTGGCGCTTGCCGCGCCGCGACCGATTTACTGGATCTATGGCGCGCACGACGGAACGGACAATCCGTTTACTGACGAAGTCGGCGCGCTTATGAACAAGCTACCGGGTGTGAAACATCTTCTCGCCTTCAGCAAGCCGAACCCCATGGACCGCGAGAAGCGCGTGTTCGACGTAGAAGGCCATATTGGCCTTCCCCACCTCATCGAATTGGGCGTACCCAAAGATGCACGCATTTATCTCTGCGGACCTTCCCGCTTTCTGGCCGAACTTCGCGAAGCACTTCCCGCCGCCGGGTACACCGATGTCATCTCGGAATTGTTCGGGGCCCAGGAAGGTTTTCAGCCAGGTGTCGTCGGCGCCAAGGTCACGCCTCCGCACGAACCTCCGGTACAGGACAGCAACGGCCCGACGGTAGCGTTCGTGCGTAGCGGCATCGCGGTGCGCTGGAGCGCGGCAACCTACCCAAGCATCCTGGAGCTGGCCGAAGCCTGCGACGTACCCGTCCGCTGGTCATGCCGATCCGGCGTCTGCCACAGCTGCGAAACGGCATTGATCGGCGGCAACGTGGAATACACCAACGAGCCCCCCGATCCACCCGCCGAGGGCCGTGTTCTTATCTGCTGCAGCCGGCCTGCCGGGGATATGCAGATTGATCTATAAATGACTTACCGCAGATCGGCACGAAGATCCCGCACCCCTTTCCCAAGTCGCTGGCGCAGCAACGTGCGTAACGTGGCGCCATCCTCGTAACCTACTTCCGCCGCGATAGCCTCGATATCCATACCGCTGCCGTGCAGTAGCGACTGCGCACGCTCCACGCGAAGATCCTGGAAATAGGCGAGTGGCGATTTTCCTAACACGGCCTGGCAGCGACGCTGCAACGAACGGGGACTCGTAGCCAGCGCGCTGGCCGCATCATCCAACGAGAAGCCATGCTTGAGCTGATCGCGTGACCAGCGTTCAAACTTGAGAATGAGCGGATCGGCTTGCGCGAGGTGGTTGGGGATGATGTACGGCGCCTGCGAGCTACGGATATCGGCGAGAAGGTAGCGCGACACCAGGTTCGACAACTCGGGACTGGCCTTGCGTATGAGCCATAGCGCCAGATCCAGATGGCCCATTGCGGCACCGGCGGTCACGCCGACATCGGTGGGAACGAGCATGCGCGATTCATCCAGGCGAACCTGTGGATAGCGTTGGCGGAACAGCGGGGCCAGCCACCATGTCGTCGTCGCCTCACGCCCGTCCAGCAAACCGGCCTCCGCAAGGATGAACGTACCAATGCACGAGGCGGCGATCTGTGCACCCGCGTCGCGCCAGGCCAGGAGTTGTTTCGTCGCCTTGCGTACATCGGGCCGCGCGAGCGCGGGAACCAGGACGTCCGGTGAGCCGGCACCCAGTGCCGGAACAATGACCCAGTCAGGTTTGAGTTCTTCGGTGATCGGTTTCACCGGGATGGTGATGCCCAGCCCCGAGCGCACTTTCTTGCGCACACCGACGACGGTTACGTCGAAATGTGGCGCGCCACCCATATGCACCATCGCGAACTTGTTGGCGAGCGATAGCGCATCCAGCAGTACGGTGAGGCCGGTATCGAAAAGCCCCTCAAGGGCGAGGACAGCGATGCGCATGGCGTAAATGACCATAAAGGTGTCGTTTACGACGATACCCCGATGGTGCCGTGCTGCCTAGAGTGGACCTTGTTCCATCCCCTACCGCAGAAACGAGGAAGCGCCATGAAAATCTTTGCCATCGCTAACGTGCCCGGCTCGCTCACCCCCGAGCAGCTCCAGCCGCACATGCCCGCCGAAGTGCACGCCACGCTCAAGCTTTACCTCGACGGCAAGGTCGAGCAGTTCTGGTTCCGCGACAAGGCCGGCCCGATCTTCCTGATGGACGCCCCCTCTATCGAACAGGCACGCAGCACGCTCGATAGCCTGCCGCTCGTGGCCGCCGGCCTCATGAGCTATGAGCTTCTCCCGGTCATGCCGTTGATGCCGCTGGGCCGTCTGCTCCCGGCCGCATAACGTAGTGAGACGCCCGGTACGCACGACGCGCGCCGGGCAGTTTCCCGTGGTTCATTCACCTGACTGCACGCCAACGCATCCCTGAATGAGCGCCATGTGCTCACATGGCGGCGACGGAATCATCGACCATCCGTTCAGCGAATCCGCTTCACGCTGTGATCCGAGGGTGCCAAGTGTGCACGCCTGGAGGATCACCATGAAACGCCTCATGCTCGTGCTTACCGTGCTCGTGACCGCTTCGTCGCTTAGTGGCTGCATTATCGATGACCGCCGTCCGAACCATTACTACGATCACCACGACAACTATCACTGCGATAGCCGCTACAACGATTGCCGCGGTGGCTGGCGTCACTAAGCCTTAGGCTCGCCAACGACGTGGAGAAGCGCTAGCGCAGCTGCTTCTCCATCTCGTCCATGTTCTTCCGGCCCATGGTTTGCAGGTTCCTTACCTCAGCCATGGCGCTTTCCTCGGCCTTCGCGATGGCCTGGATTTCATGAATCCTGGCGTTATAGTCCACCGCGAGGTCATGTGACATCACAAGGCTTCCGGTCGCCTTATCAATCTTGATCTTGCCCAGGTTGGCTTCGGCGAAATTCAGCAGGCCATTGGCGGCGATGTGAAAGTTCTCTTCCACGCCGAGATAGCGATCCATGGCGGTCTCAAGCGCGGGCATTTTTTCGTCGAACCCGGCCAGGGCGCCCGCGCGTTCACCCGCTGGCAATGATTCGAGCAGCGCACGTAGCGACTGCGCAAACTCGGCGTACTCCCTGATGGAACTCCGCGTTTCCGCCAGCGATCGCGTGAGCCGGTCGCGACCATCGGCGATGCGCGCCCGGTCGACCAGGGAAGCGGGTGCCAGCACCGTTTCAATCTGCAGTGCTTCCTGGGCCGCCTTGCGCTGTGCCTCCCGCTGGCGCTGCGCCACCATCAGTTCCTGCATCTTTGGTATGAGGCGGCCAATGGGCCCATCGGTTCCATCGCCCTGCGCGGGCGTACCGTCGGCAATATTCCGCATCTGCGCCACGGCGTCGTGCAGGTCCTGGCGACGGTATTCACTCGTTGCCACGCCGCCGAGCGAACCGAGCACGTTGATCGCCACGATGACCGAGGCCGCCACGGCCATCCAAAGGCGAAAGCGGCGGGCGCCACACAGCCGGCAGATGCCTGCGATCAGGGCGCCGAGAAGAAAGGGCGCCATCGCGTTGCCAAACGCGTAGGGAAGGCCTTTCGGCACCGCGTACTGATGCCCCGCCATCGCCAGCATCACGGCACCCAGCCCGATCATCCACAAGCCGAACGTTCCGCCGGAGAGGTCTGTCTTCACGTCATGACCCACGGGCGCCCTGCGCGCCCAGTCGGCCGGCGGAGGTGGCGCGGGCGGTGGCGGCGGTGGTAACGGTGGCGGCAGTTCCGGGCCGCCGGCTGGCAGCCTCGTATCGTCTGACATGTTTCCCCTTCCCCTTCGGAACCCGGCTATCCCGCCGGGGCGTATACACAGTGTATCGGCGCGCCGCGCATGCTGCTTTAGCGGGACGCTGCGGGCTGCAGAAGCGCAAGTAACTCGTTTGCCGCTCGCTCGCCGCTCGCCAGCGCACCATGCGCCGTGGAGAAGGCGTCCGGGTGGGTGGCCTCGCCGGCGAAAAACAGGCGATCCCGGAACGGTGACGCCAGTTGCTGCCGCTGGTGGGCGTGGCCGGGCAGGGCGTGGCTATACGAGCCGCGGATGTAGGTCGACGCGCTCCAGGCCGATGATGCCAAGGGGCGCAGGTGCTTCATGGCCTCGCTGCCGAGTAACCGGGTCAGTGAGGCCGTCAGCTGGTCGAACGAAGCGGCCGGCCCTTCCAGGGAAACACGATGCGCGCTACGCCCGCCAAGGAACGTCTCGACGAGGGGGCGTTCGAGCGGCCGGAAGTAGAACACCGGGCTATCGGCATCACGGGGGTCGGCAATGATGACCTGTTCTGTGGGCAGGTCGATCTCGCCGTCGATATGGAAGAAAAGTTTCTCGTCGCAGCCCAGTGGCAGGCACGAAGCGGCGTGTCGCCATTCGTCCAGTGCGCCAGGCAACCGGATGAGGTTGCCGGCAAGGACGTTTGTGGAGACCGTGATAATGGCGGCGCGCGAGCGTACGGTGCCCTGCGGCGTCGTTAGCTTCACCCCGGGGCCATCGGCGTCGATACCCTCGACAGGTGAAGCAAACCGGCAGCCGACGTCGCCAGGCCATTGCGATGCGATGAGCGATCCGTAACCACGAAGCAAGCGCCAGTTATGCTCCGTGGCGGCGCGCTCGTAAGCGTTGTAATCGGTGGCCGAGATGCGCTCGAGCGGCGCGCCACTGATATAACCGCTCATCGCCTGTAGGTAACCGTTCCAGGGGCTCTGCGGATCAAGCGCATCCGCGGCGCGATCCGAAGCCGGCGGCGAACTCATCAATCGCTCATGCCACGCGTGAAACGCCGCATGCGCTTCAGCCTGCTCTACATCGGAAAAATGCGGATGCGGTTGAGGCTTGTCCCACGCGGCGGCGCGTCGATCGATCTCCCAGCCCTGTTCTTCCGCGATGGCGCGCCATCCATTGTGCTCCGCCGAATGCAGCCAGCCGCAACCCATGTCGAGGGGAATGCCCTCGAGATCGATGGTCCACCCGCGGCCGCCAATCCGTTGCGAAGCTTCAAGTAACCAGACCGACAAACCGCTGCCGGAAAGACGGCGTGCGGCACCGACGCCGGCTGCACCACCGCCGACAATGACGACATCCACATCGAAGGTCTTATCGTGTGCCATGCGTTGGTGCTTCGCTCGATGGGCTGGCATCGATCATACGGCACCGGTGGGGCAACGGGATTCGGGTAACGCCGGCGTTATCCCTAGCCGAGGTAACGCTTGACCAGCTGGAGCACCTGCTCCGCCTCGGCATCCCGCACGGAAGGATCTTCCTCGGCCACGACGTGCTGGCGCAGGTGGTCGCCGAGCAGTTCCACCATGAGGCCCTGCGAGGCGCCGCGGATCGCCGCGGCCTGGGTGAGCACATCCAGGCAGTCGGCATCGCCATCGAGGGCGCGTTCCAGTGCATCCAGCTGGCCGCGCAGGCGGCGGACGCGGGTCACGAGGCGGGTCTTGTTCTGGTTGACGTGGGCCATGGCGTATACCCCCTGGGGGTATATGAGTTACGATCTGGCCACGTTATCCCAGCGAGCCCTTCCATGTCCATCGAGCAGGCCGCGCCGGCCTTTACCCACAGCCACGCCTTCAACGAGGGCAACCCACTGGCCGAGCGGAACACCCGCCGGGCGGTGTACCTGACCGCGGCCATGATGGTGGTCGAGATCGCCGGTGGCTGGTACTACAACTCCATGGCGCTGCTTGCCGATGGCTGGCACATGAGCTCGCACGCCCTGGCGTTGGGGCTATCGGCCTTTGCTTACGCATGTGCGCGCCGTTTTGCCCACGATCCGCGCTTCACCTTCGGCACGTGGAAGATCGAGATCCTTGGCGGTTACTCGTCGGCCATCCTGTTGCTCGGTGTCGCGGCGCTGATGGCGTTCCAGTCGTGCGAACGCCTGCTCAACCCGCTACCGATCCACTACGAGCAAGCTATTGCCATCGCACTCGTGGGCCTCGTCGTGAACCTGGTGTGCGCCTGGCTGCTTCGCGATAACCATGATCACCACCACCACCACCACCACCACGGCCATGGCCATGGCCACGATCATCACGGCCACGGCCATAATCGCAACGGCCACCACCACGACCTGAACCTACGCTCGGCGTACATGCACGTGTTGGCCGACGCGGCGACCTCGGTCCTCGCAATCATTGCCCTGGTCGCGGGCATGCTGTGGGGCGCCCGTTGGCTCGACCCAGTGATGGGCCTCGCCGGCGCCGTGCTGGTTACGGTGTGGGCGTGGGGTCTTCTCCGCGATAGCGGCCGCGTATTGCTCGATGCTGAAATGGACGCGCCGGTGGTTGCGGAAATCCGCGAGGTCATCGATAACGACGCACACGACGCGGTCATCACCGACCTGCATGTCTGGCGCGTGGGGAAGGGAAAGTACGCCGTGGTGTTGAGCCTGGTGACCGCCAAGCCGGTGGACGCTTCGTACTACCGCGAGGCGCTATCCATTCATGAGGAACTGGTGCACATCACCGTCGAAGTGAATCAAGCCGCCTGATTGGGCTACTGACACCACGCTGTCAGTAGCCCAGGCACGAAATACCCGTGCGCGCGACAGCGCCGCTGTAAAATCCCACGATGACCTCCCCAGGCCAGCAGGCCTTCATCCTCACCCGCCACTGGCGGGATACCCGCGATGGCGTGGACCTGGAGCTGTGGCTGGCCACGGACCAGGGGCCGCGGTGCGTGCTGGTGAAAGCGCAGGCGGCGGTGGCCTTTGTTCGCGAATCGCAGGCGGGTGAGGTAGAGGCGGCCATTCGCAACGATGGCGCTTTCGAGCTCAAGCCGTTGCCACTGAAGACCCTGGGGCAGGAGCCCGTGCGGGGCCTGTACGGGCAGAGCTACCGCGCCATGCTGCGGCTGGAGAAGCGGCTCGCCGAGCGCGGCGTCACCCTGCACGAAGCCGACATCCGGCCGACCGATCGCTTCCTGATGGAGCGCTTCATCACGGCATCGGTGACCGTCGACGCTGGCGAAGGCGAAGACCACGCTGTTCTGGTGAACCCGCGGCTAAAGGCGACGGACGCGTATCGCCCGCCACTGCGCGTCGTATCGCTGGATATCGAGACCAGCGCGATGGGCGAGCTATATTCGGTGGCCCTGGAGGGTTGCGGCCAGCGCCAGGTGTACATGCTGGGCTCGGCGCCGGAGGGCGACGTGCCGGCGTTTGATTTCACGCTGACCTACGTGCCCGATCGTCCGGCGTTGATCCTGGCGCTCAACGCCTGGTTCCGTGAGCACGACCCAGACGCGATCATCGGCTGGAATCTCGTGCAGTTCGATCTGCGCCTGCTCCAGGCCTGTGCGGATCAGCACGGCCTGGTGCTGGCGCTGGGCCGCTCCGGCAAGCCGATCGACTGGCGGGAGCATGGCCGCCGCGAGGGCTACGTCTTCGCCTCCATCCCCGGCCGCCTGGCGATCGATGGCATCGAAGCCATGCGCTCGGCCATGTGGTCGTTTCCTTCCTTCAGCCTGGAAAGCGTGGCGCAAGCACTGCTCGGCGAGGGCAAGGATACCGATGACCCGTACCACCGCATGGACGAGATCGAGCGGCGCTTCCGCGAAGACAAGCCGGCGCTGGCGCGCTACAACCTGGTCGATTGCGAGCTGGTGACGAAGATCTTCGCCAAGGCCAACCTGCTCGAGTTCGTGCTTGAACGTGCGAATGCGACCGGCCTTCCCGCCGATCAATCCGGCGGTTCCATCGCCGCGTTCAGCCACCACTACTTGCCGCGCATGCATCGCGAAGGCTACGTGGCGCCGAACATTGGCGTGACCCACGGCGAGTCCTACCCGGGTGGCTTCGTCATGGAGTCGCGGCCGGGCATCTACGATTCGGTGCTCGTGCTCGACTACAAGAGCCTGTACCCGTCGATCATCCGCACCTTCCTCGTGGATCCGATTGGCCTGGCGGAAGGCGCACGTGAGAAGGACGAAACGAAGACGGTTCCGGGGCCTAACGGCACGCGCTTCTCCCGGACGAAACACTGCCTGCCCGGCATCATCACCCACCTGTGGGAGCGCCGCGACCAGGCCAAGCGCGATGGCAACCAGGCACTGTCGCAAGCGTTCAAGCTATTGATGAATGCCTTCGTCGGCGTGCTTGGCGCATCCGGCGGGCGCTTCTTCGATCCACGCCTGGCGGCGGCGGTCACCTTGCGTGGCCACGAGATCATGCGCACCACGCGCAAGCTCGTGGAAGAGGAGGGCTACGAAGCGATCTACGGCGATACCGATTCAATCTTTATCTGGCTGGGCCGCGCGCATGATGAGAGCGAAGCCATGCAGGTAGCCGAGCAGCTTGTGGGCCGTATCAACCGCTGGTGGAAGGAATCGCTCGCTGCGGCCCACGGTATCGAAAGCTTTCTCGAGATCGAGTTCGATACCCACTACAAGCGTTTCTTCATGCCCACCATCCGTGGCAGCGAGATGGGCAGCAAGAAACGCTATGCGGGTCTGGTGGAGGAAGACGGCAAGGAAGAACTGGTGTTTCGCGGCCTGGAGACGGTGCGCAGTGACTGGACGCCACTGGCGCAGGGTTTCCAGCGCGAGCTGTTTGGCCGCGTCTTCCGGCGTGAACCGTATGCTGACTACATCAAGGATTACGTGCGCCGCCTGCAGGCCGGTGAGCTCGATGATTTGCTCGTGTACCGCAAACGGCTGCGCGGCAAGCTGGATTCCTACGACCGCACCACGCCGCCGCAGGTGCGCGCGGCGCGCCTGGCCGATGAATACAACGCGAAACAGGGCAGGCCACGGCAGTACCAGAACGGTGGCTGGATCAGCTACGTGATGACGCTTAGTGGCCCTGAACCGATCGAAGCGCGCATGGCCAGCATCGACCATGAGCACTACCTCACCAACCAGCTTGAACCCATCGCGGACGCGATCCTTGCGCCACTTGGCGATAGCCTTGCCGCGCTGACCAATCAACAGCCGGAACTGTTCTAGGCGCGTGCCGTCCGTCGCACGGCCTGCGGGGGAATGCCGTAGCCGCGCACAAACACTTCGCGCAGGTGCCGGCGATCGCGGAAGCCCGTCTCGCGTGCTACCACGTCGAGGGAATGGCGGCTCTGTTCGATCATGGTACGGGCCGCTTCGAGGCGAAGCTTCTCCACGGCTTTCGCCGGCGATTCCCCGGTCTCGGCCGTGAACACCCGGCTAAACTGGCGGGGGCTGAGGTGCGCGACCTCCGCCAGCTCCTCTACGCCGATAGGCTGGGCAAGGTTGCGCCGCGCGAAATCCAGCGCTTCCTGGATGCGATCCGACCGCGGCGCGAGCATCAGCATTTCCGAATGCTGGGTCTGCCCACCCGAGCGGCGATGCGGCATGACCAGCTTGTGCGCGAGCGAGCGGGTGAGATCGGGGCCGAGGTCTTTCTCCACCAGGCCGAGCGCGAGGTCCAGGCCGGCGGTCATGCCCGCGGAGGTCCACATGGGGCCATCGGTGACGAAGATGCGATCGGGTTCCACGGTGATATCGGGAAAGCGCTCGCGCATGGCATCGGCAAAGAGCCAGTGCGTGGTGGCGCGGCGGCCATTGAGCAGGCCCGCTTCGGCGAGCACGAACCCGCCCGTGCACAGCCCCGCGATGCGTCGCGCACGCTGGCCAGGCCCGGCAAGAAACGTGAGTACGGCCGGATCAGATCGTTCCACCAGCGGATCCAGGACGCCCGGCACCAGCCAGGTATCCGCCGCCGAGCGCGCGGTGAGTGGCCGGGTCGCCACGCTCACCCCGAACGACGAGCGCACATCGCCGCCGTTGGGCGAGTACACATCGACCGCGTAGTACTCGCTGCCATGGATCTGGTTGGCGAACTCGAACACGGCCTGGGTGCCCAGGGCCATCATCTGGAAACTATCGGACAGGACGTACCCGATGCGCTGCATGGCCGGCCTCCCGGCGCGTGACCTAAAAGATGACTATATACGTCATTTGCGCCATCGTCGAGCCGGCGCAAGCTATCTCCCATGCCGCGGCGCCCGCCGCCTCACCCTGGAGATATCCCATGAACGCTTCCCTCGGAACCGCCGTTGTCACTGGTGCCTCGTCGGGCATCGGTGCCGTGTACGCCCAGCGCCTGGCCGATCGCGGCTATGACCTGATTCTGGTTGCGCGCAACCGTGACCGCCTGAATGCCCTGGCCACGAAGATCAGCAGCGCGAGCGGCCGCGCCGTGGAAGTCCTGGCCGCCGACCTTGCCAACCCGGCCGACCTGGCCACGGTGGAAGCCAAGCTGCGTGAGGACGCCACCATTAGCCTGCTGGTGAACAACGCGGGCGTCGGCACCCACACGCCGCTGCTCGACAGCAAGATCGAGGCGATGAACAAGATGATCGACCTCAACGTGACCGCACCCACCCGCCTGACCTATGCCGCCGTGCCGGGCTTCGTAGCCCGCGGCAAGGGCGCGGTGATCAACATCGCCTCCATCGTGGCCATCGCCCCCGAGATCCTCAACGGTGTGTACGGCGGCAGCAAGGCGTACCTCGTCGCCTTCAGCCAGTCGCTGAAGCACGAAGTGGGCGACAAGGGCGTGCAGGTGCAGGCCGTGTTGCCGGGTGCCACCGCGACCGAGTTCTGGGAAGCGGGTGGTATGTCGGTGGATATGTTGCCGAAAGAGATCGTGATGAGCGCCGAGGATCTGGTCGACGCCGCACTGGTTGGCTTTGACCGTGGCGAGCTGATCACCATCCCGCCGCTGCACGCCGTGGAGCATTGGGAAGCGTATGAAGCCGCCCGCCAGGCGATGGCGCCGCAGCTGTCGCACGCCACGCCGGCGGAGCGGTACCTCGCCACCGCGTAAGGCTTTAACCTCGGCGGATGCCAACCAAAGCACACCGAGCGCACGGCCATAGCTACACCGCCGACGAGATCCGCGCCTTGCGCGCGGATCTTTGTCGCGTGGATCCGGCACTGGTCGTTGCGAATGAAGTAACCCCTGCGTTTGCGTGGCGGTCGCGGCCTGCGGGGTACGCGGGTTTGCTCAGGCTGGTCGCAGAGCAGCAGGTGTCGGTCGCATCGGCCGCAGCCATATGGAAACGCATTGAAGAAGGCCTGGGCGAGGTAACGGCCGCCAAGGTCACTGCCGCCGGGCCGGAGCGGATGCGCGAGCTGGGCCTTTCGAAACCGAAGGCACGTTATGCCGTGGAGATCGCGCACGCAGAGCAAGAGGGCCGGATCGACTTCGCCGCGCTCGCGGAAGCGGACGACGACGAGGCTGTTTCCTCCCTCACGGCATTGATCGGCATCGGGCGCTGGACGGCGGAAGCGTTCCTGATCGGCGCCTACGGTCGTACCGATTTCTTCCCCGCGGCCGATATTGCCTTGCAGGAAGCGGTGCGTGTCGTGGATGGACTGGCGACGCGCCCGACGGAAAAAGAACTGTACGCACGGGCGGAACGCTGGAAGCCGTACCGCGCCGTCGCGGCCCACCTGCTGTGGGGGTTCTACACCGCGGTAAAGACGGGTGCCGTCGACGTCAGCCTGCCGTCCGCGCAAATCGCGCCGGCGGCTGCCCCACGTGCCGCGCGAAAGCGACGCTGAACGCGCTCGCCGACCCGTAGCCCACCTGCTCGGCCACGCTGGCCACGCCGGCGCCTTCTCGTCGCAGCAGGCGGCGTGCCAGGGCCATGCGCCAGGTCAGCAGGTATTCCATGGGGGCGATGCCGACCACGCGGGTGAAGCGATCAAAGAACGCGGAGCGCGATAGCGCGGCTTCGTTAGCCATGCGCGCGACCGTCCACGCTTCGGCGGGGCTTTCATGGATGCGCCGCAAAGGCAATGCGAGGCGGGCGTCGGCCAGCCCGCGCACTAATCCCGTGGGCGCGACGGCACCGGCGGAACGCAACGCATCGATGAACAGCACTTCCAGCAGTCGCTCCAATACAACATCGCGCGCGGGGCGATCGCCGCGCGATTCGTCACCGACAAGGCTGACCAGGGCGGTGAGACGGGGCTCACCACGGACGTGCAGTACGCCCGGAAGCAGCGAGACCAGGAGCGACGCATCGGGTGAGCCGAACGCGCAGTGGCCGATGAGTGCGCGGTAGTCGACGGGATCCGTCTGCGCACCGACGCGGGCTCGGCCATCCACGACGCTCACTGGCGACTGATGATCGGCTGGCGGTGCAGCAAGGCTCTCGGTCGTGAAGTCGAAGGCCGCAGGCACCAGGACAAAGTCACCCGCGTGGAGCACCAGCGGATCGTGGCCTTCGATGATCAGTCGCGACGAGCCTTCCAGCACGGCGCAGTAGAACGGTTCTCCCGTCGTCGCCCGGCGAACGCGCCAGGGGCTCGCCGCTTCCACGACCTTGGAGAACCGCATGACCGGCTGCAGCAGGGTCACCACCTCGGTGAACGGATCGGTCATGGCCGGACTCCTGCGAACGAATGGAGGACGTTGGATTATAGTCCGTCCGGCTGGCCCTCCCTATCTTGGAGACATCCCCACCCCAAAGGAGTCGCCATGCAGACCGTCCTCATTACCGGCAGTTCGTCGGGCTTTGGCCTTGAGACCGCCCGATACTTCCTCGACCAGGGCTGGCGCGTCGTGGCCACCATGCGCACGCCCGACCCATCCGTACTGCCGCCCTCGGAGCACCTGCACATCGTTGCGCTCGACGTGACCGAGCCGGAAAGCATCCGCCGTTGCCTGGCAGAGGCCGGCCCGATCGATGTGCTGGTCAACAACGCGGGCATCGGCATGTTCAACGCGCTGGAGGGCACGCCGGTGGCCGTAGCGCGCGACGTCTTCGAGACCAATACGTTGGGGACCATCGCCATGACCCAGGCCGTGCTGCCGCAGTTTCGCGAGCGGAAGGCCGGCGTGATCGTGAACGTGACCTCCACCGTGACGCTCAGGTCACTGCCGCTGCTATCGGTTTACACCGCCAGCAAGGCCGCGGTGAACGCCTTCACCGAATCCGTCGCACTCGAGCTGGCGCCGTTGGGCATCCGCGCGCGGCTCGTGTTGCCCGGCCGTGCGCCGACCACGCGCTTTGGTGAGAACGCGCGTGCGCGCATCGGTGAATTCCCGGCGCCTTACGCGGAATTCGCGGCGAAGGTGTTCGAAGGCCTGCGTGATGCCACGACACCCACCACCAGCTCCAGCGCGGTGGCCGCGGCCGTATGGCGCGCGGCGACGGACCCTTCGTGCCCGATGCGGATCCCCGCGGGCGACGACGCAGAAATCTGGTTCAACAGCTAAGCCGAAACGCCCATGCCGTTGTAGGAGCGGGGGGGGGGGGGGGGGGGGGGGGGGGGGGGTTGGGGGGGGGGGGGGGGGGGGGCGGCGCGCCCCCACACCGCGAGACCGGGGGGGGGGGGGGCGCGGGGGTGGGGCTGCTGGGGGGGGTGTGGGGGGGGCCGGGG
>NZ_JBNDKI010000023.1:0-88065 GCF_050435445.1 Luteibacter sp. 621
GCGGGGGGCGCCCCCCCCCCCCCGCCCCCCCCACCCCCCCCCCCCCCCCCCCCCCCCCCCCCGGGGGGGGGGGGGGGGGCGCGCGGGCGCGCGCCCCCCCCCCCCCCCCCCCCCCCCCCGCTCCTACAGGGCGGCACCTCAGCCGATCGCTGCGGCGCCGCCCCTGTTGCGGCGGTTACAGCCAGCGCTTGTAGCGGCGGATGTACAGGGTCTTCACCAGTTGGGTCAGCACGCAGTAGCTCACCAGGGTGAGCGCCAGCCAGCCGAAGTACGCGCCCGGCAACGGCATCATTCCGATTCGTGCGCCCAGAGGCGAGAACGGAATGTAGATGCCGATCACCATGATCAGGCCGGTGAGTGCGAGTACCGGCGCCGACGCCATGCTGCGCAGGAACGGGATGCGCCGCGTGCGGATCATGTGGACCACCAGCGTCTGCGACAGCAGGCCCTCGATGAACCAGCCCGACTGGAACAGCGACTGGTGGGCCACGTCGTTGGCGCCGAACACATGCCACATCAGCCAGAACGTCGTGATATCGAACACCGAGCTCACCGGGCCGATCCAGGCCATGAAACGCCCGATGTCACCCGCATCCCACTTGCGTGGCACGCGCAGGTATTCCTCATCCATGCGATCGAACGGGATAGAAAGCTGCGACAGGTCGTACAGCAGGTTCTGCACCAGGATCTGCAACGGCAGCATGGGCAGGAACGGCAGGAACGCACTAGCCACCAGCACGCTGAACACGTTGCCGAAATTCGAGCTGGCGGTCATCTTGATGTACTTCATGATGTTGCCAAAGGTGACGCGGCCTTCGACCACGCCCTCTTCCAGCACCATCAGGTTCTTTTCCAGCAGGATGATATCCGCCGATTCCTTCGCGATATCGGTGGCGGTATCCACCGAAATGCCCACGTCGGCATCGCGCAGCGCCGGCGCATCGTTGATGCCATCGCCAAGGAAACCGACGGTGTGGCCACGGCGCTGCAGCGCCTTCACCACGCGCGCCTTCTGTACCGGCGACATCTTGGCGAAGATGGTCGTCGTCTCGACCATGGCATCCAGCGCATCGTCATCCAGTTGCTCGATGTCGCGGCCCAGCGCGGTGCCCGCCACGTCAAGGCCCACCTCGGCGCAGATCTTCCTCGTCACTGCCTCGTTATCGCCCGTGATCACCTTCACGGCCACGCCGTGGTGGTTAAGGGCACGGATGGCGGTGGCGGCCGAGTCCTTCGGCGGGTCGAGGAACGCAAGGCAGCCGACAGCAGTGAGACCGGATTCGTCAGCGACGCCATAGGCACGGTCGCCGATCGGATCGCGGCGCACGGCCACGATCAGCACGCGCAGGCCGTCCTCGTTGAGCCGGCGGGTCATGGCGCGGATCTCGGCGCGCTTCTCGTCCGTCATGGGTTCGACGACGCCACCGATCCGTGCTTCGGTGCACGTGGCGAGCATCTCTTCCACCGCGCCCTTGCAGACCAGCAGCTGCTCGTACTCGCCATCGGTCACCACCACCGACATGCGCCGGCGCTGGAAATCGAAGGGGATTTCATCAACGATGCGGAAGCGGTGAGCGATGGTCTCCAGATCGCGGTGGGCGAGCACCGCCTTGTCCATGAGGTTGCGCAGGCCGGTCTGGAAGCGGCTATTGAGGTAGCCCCACTCCAGGGCCTCATCAGAATCATCGCCGGCCAGGTCGACATGGCGCTCGAGCACGATCTTGTCCAACGTGAGCGTGCCGGTCTTGTCGGTGCACAGCACGTCCATGGCGCCGAAGTTCTGGATCGCGTTCAGGCGCTTCACCACGACCTTGCGCTTCGACATGGCGATCGCGCCCTTGCCGAGGTTGGCAGTGACGATCAGCGGCAGCATTTCCGGGGTGAGGCCCACGGCCACGGAAAGGCCGAACATGAAGGCATCCAGCCAGTTGTGCTTATCGAAGCCGTTGATGAAGAAAACGATGGGCACCATCACCGCCATGAAGCGGATCAGCAGCCAGCTCACCGAAGAGATGCCCTTGTCGAAGCTGGTCTGCACGCGCTCGCCCGACAGCGTGCGCGCCAGCGAGCCCAGGTACGTGCGCGCGCCCGTCGCCAACACCACCGCGGTGGCGGTGCCGGAAACGACGTTCGTGCCCATGTAGCAGACCGTGGGCAGGTCGAGCGGGCCACCGGCCTCACCGGCGATGGCTGCATTGGGCGCCGCCTTCTCCACGGGGATCGATTCCCCGGTGAGGATGGCCTGGCTGATGAACAGATCCTTCGCTGCGATCAGGCGAAGGTCGGCCGGGATCATGTCGCCGGCGCCGAGGTGGACGATATCGCCCACCACCAGTTCTTCCACCGGCACTTCGATCCGCTCGGAATGCCCATCCTCCGCACGGCGGGTGACCGATGCGGTATTGCGCACCATCGCCTTCAGCTTCTCGGCCGCCTGCGAGGAACGGTATTCCTGGGTAAACGAGAGGACGACGCTGATGCCTACCATCACCGCGATGATGATGGGGCCGGTGAGGTCATCCGGCTCGGTCACCAGCTGGACCACGGCCAGCACCAGCAACACGATGATGAACGGGTTCTTGAAGGCGTGCAGCAACTGGATCGACCAGTGCGGCGGCTTCTCGTGGCCCACTTCATTAATGCCATCGCGATCGAGGCGCTCGGCGATGGCCTCCTCGTCGAGGCCATCGATGCGGGAATCCAGCGCGCGCAAAAGCTCATCCGCCGGACGGAAGGCGTCAGCGGTCGCGTTGGTGAAGGTTTTGGCGGCGACGGCCGCCTGCGAGGTGTGGATCTTCATGGCTCGCTACCTGTCCGGTACATGGAACCCCGGTGGGCGCGAGCGGCTTGCGGCCGCGGTTAGCCGAAAGCAGGCGCACCGGCCCGGAGCCGACGTACGGAATTCTCGTTGAACGTGATGACAGACCGCGTATGCGGCGTCGTAGTGTCTATGTCGCTTTTCATGGCTGCGGCAGTTTGCCGTCAACCGGTTTCAACGAGCTTTCGGCCGTATCGAGCGAACGCGGGACCGTGATCGTGCGCTTCACCGGCTGGGCGGTGGCACGGCGGCGGGCGAGAGCGAAGGCGAGACGGCGCCCGAACATGCGCGGGCTGGTCTTGTCGAGCTGAAGGTTCATGGCTCAATCCTCGAATAACGGTAGCCAACGGCTACCGACGAGGAGAGCCGGACTTTCCCTAGTAGCGGAAAGCGCCAGCCGACCGGGTGCGGTCGCCGTGGGCGATGTCGATGTCTGACGCCGGGACCCGAAGCGAGCGGATGCCGGCGCGTGTACTAGGGTGAACGTCCATATGCCTGGATAAGCTAAGGAGGGTGCCGCCCGGCACAAGCAGCCCGGGAAGCCGGACAATTGTCGCGCCGCAGCGCGACAGGGTCAAGCCGGAAGTGGCCGGTTTTCGGCGATTCCTGCTTCGTACTCGGCTGCCTCGGCCAGCAGCCATTCACGCAGCCGGCCGAAGCCCACATGCGGCTCGGAGCGCTTGGGGTACACCAGGTAATAGGCCTCGGCCACGCGCATGCGTTCCTTGCAAAGCACGGTCAGCGCGCCGCATTCGATCAGCGAGCGGGCCATGACCAGCCGGCCCAGCGCCACGCCCAGCCCCTCCAGCACCGCGCGCTGCAGGTGCTCGGTGTTATCGAAGCGGGCCACGTAGCGTGAAGGCAGCGGCATGCCGAATTGTTCGGCCCAATCGTTCCAGCGCCCCGACGGATCACCCAGCAAAGGCCAGCCCTTCAGCGAGGTATCCGGCAGGCCACCCATCTTGCGCACCAGCGAGGGGCTGGCGATGGGCACGATGAATTCGCCGAACAGGCGCTCAGCCTTGGTGCGGGGCCACGAGCCCAGCCCGTAACGGAAGGCCCCATCAATGGTCAGCTCGCGGTCGAAATCCACCACGCCCACGGACGAATGCAGGCTGAGCTCCAGTTCCGGGTGCGCGGATACCAGCCGCGGCAGCCGGGGCACCAGCCAACTGGAGGCGACCGATGGCAGCACGCTCAGCGTGATTGAATCCTGGTGACGCCCCTGGAAGCGCCCGAGCGCGTGCTCGATCCCCTCGAAGTGGTGGCCAATGGCCTCGAGCAGGTTGGCGCCATCGGCCGTGAGTGTCACGCCGCGCGGCCCGCGATCGAACAGGGAGCGGCCAAGCCGCTCCTCCAGGTTGCGGATCTGGTGGCTGAGGGCGCTGACGGTGAGGTTCAGCTGCTCGGCGGCGCGCGCGAGCTTGCCCGTCCTGGCGACGAGCACGAACCCCTGGAGCAGACCGAGCGGCAGACGGGACACGTGAATTTCCCTCAAGTCCAGGTTGCAAACATATCGCTTTTTCAAGGCTCGCGAAAAGGCCAACCTTTAGCCCACCACAAGTCGCAGCAAACTGCGGCCTGCCAACCGACCAGGAGGGTGTCATGGCTTCGATCTTCACTGGCCTCGCCTTTATGCACGGCCATATCGTCAATAAGGAACTGGTGCTTGCGCTGGGTGCGCCGGAGCGCAAGGCCGACACGGGTAAAGGCCGTGCGGCAACCGCGGATGCGGCCGCCGCGCCCGTGGCGCGTCCTGCGAGCCACCCTGCCCGGGCAAACCCGGCCACCGGTCCCGCCGTATCCGGGGCCTGCTGCTGAGGCACAGCGTCGCGGTTGACGTGCTTGCCACCTTGCGTGGGCCATGATGGGGTTTTCGCCCATGGAGGCCCACGCATGCAGCTTCGCCCACTCGGCCGCTCCCCCCTCAAGGTCGCTCCCCTCGCCTTCGGCGGCAACGTCTTCGGATGGAGTGCCGATCAGGCACGCTCGTTCGAGTTGCTGGATGCCTTTGTCGACCACGGCTTCAACCTCGTCGATACCGCCGATGTGTATTCCGCCTGGGTGGAAGGCAACGAAGGTGGCGAATCCGAGACCATCATCGGGCGCTGGCTCAAGCAAAGCGGCAAGCGCGACAAGGTGCTGATCGCCACCAAGGTGGCCAAGTGGAAGCGCTATCCCGGCCTGTCGCCCACCAACATCCGCGAAGCCGTGGAAGATTCACTGCGCCGCCTGCAGACAGACCATATCGACCTGTACCAGGCCCACGAAGACGATCCGAAAGTGCCGCTCGAAGAAACCCTGCGTGCTTTCGACGACCTCGTGACCGCGGGCAAGGTCCGCGTCATCGGCGCCTCGAACTACGAGGCACCGCGCCTTGCTGATGCACTCGCAACCAGCAAGGCCAAGGGCCTGGCACGCTACGAGTCGCTACAGCCCGAATACAACCTGATGGACCGTAAGGGCTTCGAAGGCGCGTTGCAGCCGCTGTGCGTGCAGGAAGACGTGGGCGTGATCAGTTATTACTCGCTGGCCAGCGGGTTCCTCAGCGGCAAGTACCGCAGCGAAGCAGACCTGGCCAAGAGCAAGGCGCGTGCGGCCAAGGTAAAGAACTACCTTACCGGTCGCGGCATGCGTGTACTCGCCGCGCTTGACCAGGTTGCGGATGCGCATGGCGCGACACCTGCGCAGGTCTCGCTCGCCTGGGTGATGGCGCAGCCTTCCATCGCCGCGGCGATCGCCAGCGCCACGACGGTGGAACAGCTGGCTGAACTGGCGCGCGCCGCCTCGCTGCAGCTCACCGGCGAACAGTTGGATGCGCTCAAGGCGGCGAGCGACGCCTGATGGGATCAGGCCAATGCTGAGGTCGATCGCTGCCGGCACCTACAGAACACCGCACGACTTGCCCGCATGATGCGTGGGCCGGAAGGAATCCGGCCCCTCACCTCAAGGAAGAGCCCATGCGATCCATCAAGACGCTTTACCGGCGCGCACTACTCGGCGGCACACTGGCCCTGGTGGCGACTGCCGCCCAGGCCGGTAGCAACGCAACCCTGTTGTGCCACTACAAGAAGCTCGGCGACCCGACCGGGGCCGCCACCGGCACCATCGACACAGGACAGGTGCTGCCCGGCAACTGGCAACACGACCGCCTCTTCAGCTGGAGCAACCTGTTCCGTACGCCCGTCGCGCCAGCCAAGCTGAACGCACTGTGCGAGCAGCACCTCAAGGGTACGGCCGATTTTCATCGCCTGATCGGCATGGCGGCCGCCGGTGCGCGAGGCGCAAGCGATTACGCTTACCCCCTCTGGCATGAGGGCGACCTTCGCCCGGGCGAACCGGTGGAACGCATCGTGTCGTTCGGCGACAGCCTTACCGATACCGGGAACATGCACACGGCATCACGCCAGGCGCTGGAGTTCGTGCCCAAGGGCAAAACCTTGCCTTCCGCCTCATGGTTCGCCGGCCGCTTCAGCAACGGCCCCACCTGGGTCGAATACCTCGCATCTCGCAACGGCCTCGCCCTCACCAACTGGGCCGTCGGCGGCGCACAGACCCGTGATGCACAGTTCGGTTTGATCCATGGCATTGGCCGGCAGATCAAGAGCTTCTTCGAGCACATGGATAGCGAGACGGATTACGACCCCTCGCGCACGCTGTTCACCTTCATGGTCGCTGGCAACGACTTCGTCAACGACAGCAAATACGCCACGCAGATCGTCCAGGAGCAGCGCGAATCACTGATGCAGCTTGTGCGGCATGGCGCACGCAAGGTGCTGGTGGTGAACCTGCCGGATGTCACCAGGGCGCCGGTATTCCGCATGGGGCGGAAGGACGCGTCGGATGTACTTACCCGCGTCAACGTGTACAACTCTGCGCTTTCCAGCGTCGTGAGTGGCGTTATCCGCCAGGCCGGCGAAGAAGGGCTCGCCCAGCCGGGCGAACTGCAGATCCGCATCGTCGATGCACGCTCGCGCTTCGACGACGTGCTTGCGCACCCGGAACAGTACAAGTTCAGTAACGCAACCGATTCCTGCCTGAAGATCGATTCGGAAAGCGCGCTTTCCTACATACAGGAACAGATCCCCCGCAAGTACTGCGAGGCCGGCCGCTTCGTCTTTTGGGATACGTTGCACCCGACGACCCGCATGCATGAGCTTATGTCGGGATGGGCGGCGGAGAGTGCGCCGCGAGATTGGGGCCTGAGGTAGCGGCCATCGCGCGTAAGCACGCTCCTACAGCTGGTGCGCCGCCCGGTGGGGGCGTGCTTGCGCGGACAACGACTCGCCCGCAGCGACAAAAACGACCCAAATCAGTGAAGTGAGAACCGTGTCGCATGCATAGCACTTGACCAGTGCGCGATCGGTCACAACCAAAAACGCCCCGATGTATTGCAATGCAACCTGCGCCATGCGAGATTCTCCGCGTCCAGACAGGGGGCTGCCTGGACGGCATGTGGACATTCCAGCATGTGTGTCGCTGCAGCGTATGCCTGCAGGCTTCGCCGTGCCTCGATGCCACACCACACAGGATCCCCCTGAATAGCACGATGAACGCTGCGCCGGCTCAATCCCGCGCGGCACGGAAGGTTCAGGGAGAACGAAGGGTGATATCAGCTCGGTCCATGTGGCAAGCCATGCTTGCCCTCCTCGCTTGTGCCGCCATGGGCTGCGCGCATGCTGAGGTCAACACCGTCTTCTTCGCAGGAGTGGCCTTCACGGGCGATGCAGCGGCCGTCGCCCGCGACTTCCCGCACATCAAGCCTTTGCTCGACGGCGACGGAGCACGCGACGTTAACGGCGCGATACGTCAGCAACTTCGCACCCATCCGACCCCTGTGACCGTCTCGTTCGATTCGCTTGGATCGATCCGCGATGCACGACAATCCACAGCGCTCGCGCTCGCTATCGACCGCGAGACGACATCCGTGGAACAGGTTGGCGCACTTTACAAGGTCAGACTCGAGGTAGCCGCACAGGCTCTTTTCTTCGATTTCAAGGAGAAGCAAGTCCTCGGTGGCATCCCGCTCGTACTCGATCTCGTCGATGTACGCGCAACCAGGCCTGACGACGCAGAGATCTCGGCAAGCTTCCGCCGCCTGTTACTCGATCCTTCATCGACAACCTCGCTCGCCGCCGAATTCGTGGCCGCACTTGGCCGGAGTAGCATACCGAGCGCGGCGAGCCGGCACCTTCGCGTGACGAGCGTGACCCTCGCCGACAAGGCTCTTGAGTACATCCACACAACGTCACCAAGTACAAATGACGACGCGTTGCGAGCCTCGATCGCGCAGGAGTTCGGGAAATATCTCGGCGCCAACCAGCACGTGTCGATACTTCCCTATCGCTCCAACGCCGCCATAGGATCAAGCATGGCGGCACGGTTCGTCGAGGGCGAGTCGTACGACCTGAAGATTCCTGAGGCGGATTATGAAGTTAGCCTCGACATCGCTGGCTTCAAGAAGATCCAGCAGGGCAGCAGCAACGTCAACACGATCTTCATTTACGGCTCCTTCGTCGACATCACGGTACGAGAGCCGCTTTCCGGCAAGGTCTACTTCCAGCAACGCGTCAAACAGGGCGCAACCAAGGACGTGCCGGTAACGCAGGCGAACGTGGACGATTGGGCGGCCACATGGGAGTCCCTGCTTCTCCTCTTCAACAACTTCACCCAGGCGGTGTCGGTACCAGGATCACCATGGACCAAGTCGGCCCTTCCTGAGGGTGCCGCCCCGCGCGCGCAACTGTCCTCACTCGCCGACCTTATCAAGGCATCCCGATGATTCTTCGAAAGCTAGCATTACTTCTCTCCCTCGCCATTTCGTACACCTCACCGGCATTTGCACAATCGGCCGAGTCGAAGGGGCAGGGATCAGTCACTTATGGCTGGCACCTTTCCGCCGATGACCGCCAGACCGCCCTACACAAGGCCAAGGTGAATGCGGTGGAGCGGTACATTGCGGACACCAACGCCGCGCGCTCACGTGTATTCGACCAGCAACGCGAGCGGATCGAAGCACACATTGACGACTATGTTCTGGGAGCGACCGTGCTTTCGGAGGACGATGCGAAATCGAGCAAGACCTACAGCACAGTCGTTCGTGCAGATATCAACAGCACGCGCCTTTTGAACGACCTCGGTGGCGGTTCGGCAAACGCCGCAGCGGTAAGCTCCACCAATCACCAGACGCTGACCTTCCTGTTCATGTCGCGCTCGCAGGCCAGCGTGCAGTCCTTCGATGCCAAGGTTTACAAGCGGGCGGATGCCGACACCTCTTACAAGAAGACAACTCACGAGGGCGAGTCGGTCCGCGCCAGCAGCGTGGGCACGAGCGATGGCGTTGATGAACATGCCAGCGTCGCGATGACCACGGGCGGTAGCACGACGCGTAAGGCGGACAAGGTGGATTGGGCCGTCACACAGAGCGGCGACATCAACACCGCGATGACCGGCATCTTCGCCGATGCGGGCTACGACGTCGTGGAGGCCGATCAGGTCGAAGGGGCAAGTAACGGGCTGCTTAGCATCGCTCGCATTCGCGATGCGTACAGCCACGGCGATGACCTTCCCTCCCAGATGACACGTGATGCGACCCAGGGGGTGCAGCAAGCCGGCATCGGCCTGCTGGCACTTGGGACGCTGGATGTAGGCATGCAGGATACCGACCCCGTCAGTGGTAATACCCGCGTGTATGTCACGGTGACCGGCAAGGTCTACAACGTCAGTGGACGTTTCGCCCGGACGCTCTCATCGGTTGGCCCGGTGCAGTTCGCCGGCCTGGGTCCTGACGCATCCGTCGCGCGAACCAACGCGCTCAAGCTCGCGTCGCAAAAGGCCGCGCAGCAGATGGTCGACGAACTCAACAACAAGGGCATCCATTGATGCCCGCTTCACCAGTCAACACTAAACGACAAGGACTCGCCATGCGTACGATGACCAAGACCACTCTTTCCCTGCTGCTGGCCGCCACCTGTTCCAGCGCCCTGGCCGGCGCATTCCCGATCAAGCTTCCGTTGGGCAAGGATTCGGCCGCAACGAATGCCGCGGCGAACGACGCCGCGGGTGATCCGGAGGTTGCGCAGGACGGCATGGTGAAGACCTTCGTCGCGTCGCAGCTCGAGGTTCTTGCAGCCCAGCACGAGCTGGCCTTGGCGTACGACCTGAAGGACCAGGCCGCGATCCTGGAGTCCGAGCAGACGAGCCTATCGTCGGGCGGCACGCTGGAAGCGAAGGCCCTGCAGACGAGCATGGAGCGCTCGGAAGCGGCAAACGCGGCCATCGCCGAGAGGCAGGCGCAGCAGGCAACGTTGACGGACGAGGGCAAGCAGCACTATGTGAATAGCCTTCCGCACTTTGCCAAGGGCGTGCTCGGCACGCGCCAGCTCGTCAGTGAGGTCGCCCACTTCAGCTCATCGGTAAAGTCGTCGGCAACGGGCGGCGGCATTATGGGCCTCGGTGCGGGCATGACCAAGTTGAAGGCGGGCATGGTGATCGCCAAGGGGACGCCGTCGTACTCGAAGAGTGTGTTCGACATGTTCCGCAAGACGCTCTCCATCAGCCAGAGCAATGGAGTGAAGGCACCCGCCGATGCGACCGCCGCGCTGTCGGGTCTCGCTCCCTGATGTACGGCAAGCACCCGATTCGTTCGGCGCTTATGCGAGGCGGCCTTACGGCCGCCTTCGCTGTCGTCGCGGCATGCCACAAGGACGAACCACCAGCACAGGCTCAAACACCTGCCCCGGCGGCAGCTGCTTCGGTCAAGGCCACCGCACCCACCAGCGCACCCGCTCGACCTGACTTTGGCGGTGTGGCGAGCGAGCACGTTGAGGCGACAGGCGCGGGACCGACTCTAGAAGCCGCCGTGGATAGCGCAATTCGTAGTGCTATCGAGCAGGTCAACGGCAAATCGATGGCCAGCGGCTCGGCATCCCTGGACTACACGGCACAGCTCCACGCCAATGGCCAACAACTCGATGTGCACTCGAGTCAATTTGCCGATTGGCTTTCCAGCCAGTCCCACGGAGTCGTTTCACGGTTTCGCATCCTGTCGCAACAGCAAGTGAACCAGCCCACGGCGACCGACGAGCAGCACCTTGCCGCTTCCCAGGGCGAGAGCTGGAACAAGGGGAGTGTCAAGGCATCAGAAGAAGCCAGCGCTGAAGGCCATGCACGTGCCGAGGCCGGCGATGCCATGGCCAGTGCCGACGGAAAGCAGAGCGCATCGGCGAGCATCACGGGCGAATGGGACCAGCATCAGGGTGCAAGCCAGGTGGACTACACCCGGAAGCACACCGATTTCGCCAGCCATTGGGAAGTGCGTGTTGCCGCCGATGTGGCTACGTATCGGGAGTCCACCTCGGCAAAGCTCACCCGCGTGGTCATTGCAATGCCACGCACAAGGCAGCCTGCCTTCCGTGTTGGTGACATGGACGTCTCAGCCGACGACGTTGGGGCGCAAATACGCAGCTCCCTCAGCGACGGCTTGGTACAGACTCACCGCTTCACCGTGCTTGATCGCGATGCGGGGGCAGAGATTGGGCAGGAGATCGATCTGATCAACTCCGGGCAGGCCAGGCTGGAGGATACAGCGCGCCTGGGGCACCAGCTGGCAACCGACCTGATCGTCATCCCGTCGATCGATCGATTCGAGTATGCGCGGCACGAGCGTCAGCTCCGGCTCAGCGATCGCACCCTGGCAAGCTACGCCGGGGGCGCCGCACTGTCGTTCCGTGTCGTCAACGCGGTGACTGGGCAGGTCGTCATGTCCAAAGCGTTCACCTATACCCTGCCCGACACTGCACCGACCACATTGGGCGCTTCAGCCAATGGCCCAAAGCTCGCCTCCCTGGTGATGGACAGCCTGAGGCATGACATCGTCCAGGCCATCTTGCAGAACACGTTTCCGCTGACGGTTCTCCAGGCTGACGGAAAAGACCTCGTGATTAATCAGGGCGGTGATAACGTGCGCGTCGGTACCACGTACCAGGCCGTCACGATGGGTAAGGAAGTGATCGATCCGCAGTCGGGTCAGTCGCTAGGGCGATCGGACAAGCCGTGCTGCACGGTAGTCATCGATCGCGTCACGTCCACCATGTCATATGGGCACATCGTGGAAGATGGCGTGAATACCAGCGGCTTCGTTCAAGGGTCCATGGAGCTTCGCGAGGAAGTACCCGCTATACCCTCAGGCAAGGCAGTACGAACAGAAGTGGCCTCGCGCGATACGGTCAGGAAGACCTCGCGCCCCGACAAGGCCGCAGATAAGCCGAAAGAAGATCAGAACTGGTAAGACAAAAAAAGGGGCCACTCACGTGGCCCCTTTTTTTCCCACAAGTGGAAAGAAACCTTGTAGGAGCGCGCTTGCGCGCGATGGGTGTTACGGGCGTTAGCGACGCAGCCCGTCGATCACGCCATTGAACGTCGCACTCGGACGCATGGCCGCACTGACCAGCGCCATGTCCGGGTGGTAGTAGCCCTTGATCTCGACAGGCTTGCCCTGGGCGCCATTGAGCTCACCCACGATCTTGCTTTCGTTCTCGGCCAGGGCCTTGGCTACCGGCGCGAACTTCGCTTTCAGGTCGGCATCGTCATCCTGCGCCGCCAGGGCTTCCGCCCAGTACATGGCCAGGTAGAAGTGGCTGCCGCGGTTGTCGATCTCACCGACCTTGCGGGCCGGCGACTTGTTGCTGTCGAGGAAGCGGCCGTTGGCCTGGTCCAGCGTCTTGGCCAGCACGCGGGCGTGCTTGTTGTCGTAGCGCTCGGCCAGGTGCTCGAGGGAGGCGGCCAGGGCAAGGAATTCGCCCAGTGAATCCCAGCGCAGGTAGTCCTCTTCCACGAACTGCTGCACGTGCTTCGGCGCCGAACCACCCGCGCCAGTCTCGAACAGGCCACCACCGGCCATCAGCGGCACGATGGAGAGCATCTTGGCCGAGGTGCCCAGCTCCATGATCGGGAACAGGTCGGTGAGGTAATCGCGCAGGACGTTGCCGGTCACCGAGATGGTGTCCTGACCCTTGCGGATGCGCTCGAGCGAGAACTTCGTGGCTTCTTCCGGTGCAAGGATGCGCAGGTCGAGGCCCGAGGTATCGTGATCCTTGAGGTAACGCTCAACCTTGGCGATCACCTGTGCATCGTGCGCACGGTTCTTATCCAGCCAGAACACCGCCGGGGTGCCCGACAGGCGGGCACGCTGCACGGCCAGCTTCACCCAATCCTGGATCGGCGCATCCTTGGTCTGGCACATGCGCCAGATATCGCCCTGCTCCACCACGTGCTCGAACACGACGCTGCCATCCTCGGCCACGACGCGCACGCTGCCGTCGGCCGGGATCTGGAAGGTCTTGTCGTGCGAGCCGTATTCTTCAGCCTTCTGCGCCATCAGGCCCACGTTGGGCACGCTGCCCATGGTGGCCGGATCGAACGCACCGTTGGCGATGCAATCCTCGATCACGACCGCATAGACACCGGCGTAGCTGCGATCCGGGATCACGGCCTTGGCATCCTGCAGCTTGCCCTCGGCGTTCCACATGCCGCCGCTGTCGCGGATCATCGCCGGCATGGAGGCGTCGATGATGACATCGCTGGGTACGTGCAGGTTGGTGATGCCCTTGTCGGAGTTCACCATGGCCAGTGCCGGGCGGTGGGCATACTCGGCCTTCAGGTCAGCTTCGATCGCTTCGCGGGTGGCGGCATCGAGCTTGCCCAGGCGGGCGTACAGGTCGCCGATACCGTTGTTCGCATCGAACCCCACCTGCTTCAGCGCATCGGCGTGCTTCGCCAGCACATCCTTGTAGAACTCGCGCACGGCAATGCCGAACATGATGGGGTCGGAGACCTTCATCATGGTGGCCTTCAGGTGCAGCGAGAACAGCACACCCTTCGCCTTCGCATCGTCGATCTGCGCGGTGATGAAAGCGGCCAGCTTGTTCTTGCTCATCACGGCGGCATCGACGATTTCGCCGGCCTTTACCGCGACCTTTTCCTTCAGCACCCTGGTGTCGCCGTCCTCGCCCACGAATTCAATGCGCAGGTTGCCGGCGTTGCCGATGGTGGCCGACTTTTCGCTGCCGTAGAAATCGCCGCCATCCATGTGCGCAACATGCGACTTCGAATCGGGCGACCACTTGCCCATGCGATGCGGGTGCTTGCGGGCGTAGTTCTTGACCGAGAGCGGCGCACGGCGATCGGAATTGCCTTCGCGCAGCACGGGATTCACGGCGCTTCCCATGGCCTTGCCATAGCGCGCATTGATGTCCTTGTCGGCGTCGGTGGAGGGTGCGTCCACGTAATCCGGCAGGTCGTAACCCTGACCCTGCAGTTCCTTGATGGCGGCCTTCATCTGCGGCACGGAGGCGCTGATGTTCGGCAGCTTGATGATGTTGGCTTCCGGCGTGGTCGCCAGGTTGCCCAGTTCGGTCAGGTGATCGCCTACGCGCTGTGCGTCGGTAAGGCGCTCGGGGAACTGGGCCAGGATGCGGCCAGCCAGGGAGATATCGCGGGTTTCAACCGCCACGCCCGCCGTACCGGCGAACGCTTCGATGATCGGCAGGAACGACGCGGTGGCCAGGAACGGCGCTTCGTCGGTGAGCGTGTAGATGATCTTGGGCGACTGGGACATGGAAACGAGCCTTTTGCCTGAGGGGACCCGGACGAGCGGGAAACCTCACCATTGTGGCCCGGATGGGGTGGCCCGGCAAAGCCACCCCCGCGCATGACACCTTTGCTGCTGGTGCAACATGGGTTTCGGCGAGCACCCATCGCGGGCCCTCAGGCCTGCGCGGCACGCAGCGCCTTGCGCTCCTTGCGACGGGCCTTGCGCGCCTTCCAGCGGTCCGACAGGCACGCGAAGATGACATACAGCGCCGGGGTGGAAAGCAGCGTCAGGCTCTGCGAGATCAGCAGGCCACCGATCATGGCGATACCCAGCGGGCGGCGCAGCTCCGAGCCCTCGCCCAGGCCGATGGCCAGGGGCAGCGCGGCCAGGATCGCCACCATGGTGGTCATCATGATCGGGCGGAAGCGGACCAGGCAGGCCTCGCGGATGGCGTCCTTCGGGTTCGAGGCATGATCGCGCTGCGCCACGAGCGCGAAGTCGATCATCATGATCGCGTTCTTCTTCACGATACCGATGAGCAGCACCAGGGCAATCATCGCCACCACGGACAACTCGGTATCGGTGATGACCAGCGCCGCCAGGGCGCCTACACCTGCGGCCGGCAGCGTCGAGAGGATCGTCACCGGGTGGATCAGGCTCTCGTAAAGCATACCCATCAACAGGTACACCACGATGATCGCGGCAAGGATCAGCAACGGCATGTCGCTTTGCGACTGCTGGAAGCGGCGGAAATCACTGCCGGCATCCAGCCGGATATCGCCAGGCATGCGCATCCCATCGATGGTCTTCTGAATCACCACCATGGCCTCACCCATGCTCGCACCCGGCGCGAGATTGAAACTCACGCCCATGCTCGTGTACTGGTCCTCGTGCACGATCTGGCTGGGCGCCAGGCCTGGCACCTGCTTGGTCACTGCAGAGATCGGCACCATCGCGCCGTTATCGGAACGGACGTAGATCTGGTTCAGCGCCTCCGGCGTTGCCGCCAGCGTAGGTAGCGCATTCACGATGACGCGGTACTGGTTGATATCCGAATAGATGGTGGAGACCGCGCGCTGGCCGAACGCGTTGTACAACGCACCATCGATGTTGCCGATGGAAACACCAAGGCGCGCCGCGGTATCGCGATCGATCACCATGTTCTGCCGCAACCCCTGCGCATCGATGTCGCTACCGACGTCCTTCAGGATCGGGTTCTTTTTCAACGCTTCCACGAGCTTGGGCAACCACTCCTGCAGCTCGGCCAGGTCGTTGCCTTTCAGCGATACCGAATACTGGCCGCCCTGCGAGGTGCCGCCACCACCACCCGTGGGTAGATCCTGGATGGGGCGCAGGCGCAGGTTGAGGTCCGGGTATTTGTTGGCCTTGGCCGAGAGGCGATCCACCACGTCGAACGTGGTGTCCTTGCGGCCTTCGGCAACGGTCTTCAGTTCAATATTGAAGTTACCGGTCGAGCCGGTACGGCTCGTACCCAGGCGCGAGCCTACCGATTTCACGTCCGGATCTTCCAGCAACATGTCGGTGAGGCGGGCCTGGCGCACCTTCATCTCGCCAAACGACACGGTAGAACTGGAGGTGGCGCGCGCAGCCAGCAGGCCGGTGTCCTGCGGGGGGAAGAAGCCGCCCTTCACCATGCCGAACAGCATGATGGTCGCAGCGATAAGGGCCAGCGGCGTCAGCGCCATGAGCAAGGCATGGCGTAAGGTCCAGTCCAGGCACACACGGTAGAAGGCCAGCAGGCGATCCTGCGCACGCTCCAGCCAGCGGCCCAGGCGCGATTCCGGCTCATCGGACGCGTGCGCGGTAAGGAAATGCGCGCACAGCGAAGGCGTCAGGGTCAGCGATACCAACATCGACACCACGATGGCAGCGATGAGCGTGATCGTGAACTCCTTGAAGAACATCCCGATGATGCCGGGCGCCAGCAACAACGGGATGAACACCGCGATCAGCGAGCCGGTGATCGAGACGATGGTGAAGCCGATTTCGCGGGCACCGAGCAGCGCCGCTTCAAATCGCGGTATGCCCTCATCCATGTGGCGGATGACGTTTTCAATCACCACAATGGCGTCGTCGACCACGAAGCCGATGGCGATGACGAGCGCCAGCAGCGTGAGGTTGTTCAGCGTATAGCCAAACGCGTACATCACGATGAAGCCACCCGCCAGCGAAAGCGGCACCGCCAGGCCTGCGATCACCGTGGGTGCCAGGCGGCGCAGGAACAGCGCCATGGTCATGATCACCATGCACAGGCTGATCATCAGCGTGGCCTGCACCTCATGCAGCGAGGCGCGGATCGTCGGGGTGCCGTCGAAGAACGAATGCAGGCGCACACCGTTGGGCAACCAGGCCTGCATCGTGGGCATCATGCCCTTGATGCGGTCCACGGTCTCGATGACGTTGGCATCCGGCTTGCGGTACACGTACATCAGGATGCCGGGCTTACCGTTGAACCAGGCGGCCTGGTAGGCATCCTGCTGGCCGTCGTACACCTTGGCCACGTCAGAGAGGTGGATGGGCGTGCCGTTGTTCACGCCAATCACCAGCTTCGCGAACTCATCGGCGTGGTGCAGCGAATCGTTGGCGATGACGGCCATGGTCGTCTTGCCATTGGACAGGAAGCCCTGGGGCGAAGTGACGTTGGCGGCCGTGAGTGCATTACGCAGCTGGTCGGGCGACAGACCCATGGCGTTCAGTGCGCGCAAGTTCACATCCACGCGAATGGCCGGCGTAGCACTGCCCGCGATATCGACCGAGGCGATACCTTCCTGCTGGCGCAAGCGCTGGGCAAGGATCGAATCAGCGACGTTATACAGATCGGTCGGCGCCACCGTATCGGAAGTGAGCGCGAGCACCACCACCGGGTCGTCGTTCGGGTTGGCCTTCTGGTACGACGGCGCGTTGAGCAGGCCCGTGGGCAAATCCGGCTGGGCGGCATTGATCGCGGACTGCACATCGCGGGCCGCGGCATCGATATTGGTACCGTTCTGGAAGAACAGCAGCACGAACGCGCTACCCTCCGAACTGTTCGAGCGCATGCTCTCCACGCCCGGCACCTGGCCCAGGTGTCGCTCCAGCGGCGCCGCCACCGTAGAAGCCATGGTGCTGGCATCCGCGCCGCTTTGCTGGGCCTGCACGAAGATGGCCGGGAACTGGATATTGGGCAGCGCCGCGACGCCCAGCAGCGAATAGCAGATCAAGCCGACCACGAACACACCGATCGCAAGCAGCGAGGTGCCGATGGGACGGCGAATGAACGGGCCGGAAATATTCATCGAGCGAAGGGCTTTACCTGGCAGGAATGGGCGTCGCGGAATCCGTTCCTAACGCTTGACCCGGAAAAAGGTTTCGCCGGGCGGTGATCCGTCCGGCGAAAAGAGAGTGAGCCATGGTGTCCAGGCCCGGCCTGCATCAGTCCGCAGGCCGCACTTGGGCGTGGTGCGCCAGGGCGCGTTGTCGCTTGCGCTCAGCCAACCAATCGGAGAACCGTTCCATGTACAGGTAGATCACCGGGGTGGTGTACAGGGTGACCAGCTGCGAGAGCAGCAGGCCGCCCACGATCGATACGCCCAGCGGCTTGCGCAGTTCCGAACCGATACCGTTGCCCAGTGCCAGCGGCAGCGCACCCAGCAACGCCGCGGCGGTGGTCATCATGATCGGGCGGAAACGCAGCAGGCATGCGCGGCGGATCGCATCGGTCGCATTCATGCCGGTGCGCTTCGCCTCGATCGCGAAGTCAATCATCATGATTGCGTTTTTCTTAACGATACCGATCAGCAACACGATGCCCACGATGCCATCAACCGAAAGCGTCATGCCGCACATCAGCAGCGCGAGCAGCGCGCCCACGCCGGCCGGCGGCAGGGTCGAGATGATCGTCAACGGGTGGATGTAGCTCTCATAGAGCACGCCCAGCACGATGTAGATCACGATGATCGAGGCCAGCAGCAGGAGCACCTCGTCACCCACCGACGAGGAGAACTCCGCGGCCTTGCCGATGAACTGCCCGCGCACCTGCGGCGGGAAGTTCAGCGTCTGCTCCACCTCGTGGATAGCCGCCACCGCCTCGGAGAGCGAGTAGCCCTGCGCCAGGTTGAACGAGATCGTCACCGCCGGCAGCTGCTGCAGGTGGCTCACCACCAACGGTGCCGTAGTGACCTGGGCGCTGGCCAGCGAGGCGATGGGGATCGTGCCGCCGGCGCCGATCTGGAAGCCGACGTTACCGGTGTTGCCAATACCCGCCGGCGTGGCCGAGTTGCTCGAAGCAAGCTGGCCGAAGCTGGTGGCATTCGAACCCGTAAGCGCGCCGTTGCCGTTGCTCTTCACCGTCAGCTTGTTGAGCAGGTCGGCGCTGTTGCGGAACTCAGGCGAAACCTCCAGCACCACGCGGTACTGGTTGAGCTGGGTGAAGATGGTGGAGATCTGGCGCTGGCCGAAGGCGTCGTACAGGGTATCGTCGATCGTCTGCACCGGCACGCCCAGGCGGCTGGCGGTGTCGCGATCGATCGTGAGCTTCAGCGCGGTGCCCTGGTCGGCCAGGTTGTTGTCCACATCCGCCAGCTCCTTGCGCTTGCGCAGTGCCGCGGTCATCTGCTGCGCGTAGCCCGCGACCTCGGTGGAGTTCACATCCGACAGCGAGTACTGGTATTCCGTCGCCGACACCTGGCTATCCAGGGTCACGTCCTGCACCGGCTTCAGGTACAGCGCCACGCCGGCGATGTGGGAAGCGGCCTGCTGCAAGCGCGGCAGCACCTCGTCGAGGCCATCGCGGTTTCCGCGATCCTTCAGCACCAGCGAAATCTGGCCCTGGTTGAGCGTGGGGTTGACCGAGCCCGCACCGATGAAGGCTGCGACACCAGAGACCGCAGGGTCCTTGGCCAGTGCATCGGCCACGGCCTTGGTGCGCTGTTCCATCTGCGGGAATGCGACGTTCTGATCGGCCTGGACGACGGCGGTGACCAGACCCGTATCCTGCTCGGGCAGCAGGCCCTTGGGAATAACGATATAGAGCACCACGGTGAGCGCCACGCTCAGCGCGGCAATCGTCATGGTCAGCGGCCGGTGCGCCAGCACCCAATCCAGGCTGCTGCCATAGCCTTCCACGATGCGCGACCACGCGGTGTGCTTGCCCGATGCCGTGGCGTGCTCATGCGCGTCATCGGCATCCGGCAGCTGGTCGGCCTTCAGCAGGTACGCGCACATCATGGGGGTGAGCGTCAGCGAAACCAGCATGGAGATGGCCACCGCGATGGTGAGCACCCAGGCGAATTCGTGGAACAGGCGGCCGGTCACGCCCGGCATCAGCAGCAGCGGCAGGAACACGGCGATCAGCGAGACGGTCAGCGACAGCACCGTGAAGCCGATTTCCTTGGCACCCACTTCGGCGGCCGTCTTCGCATCCTGGCCCTGCTCGATGTAGCGCACGATGTTTTCGATCATCACGATCGCATCGTCCACCACGAAACCCGTGGCCACCGCCAACGCCATGAGCGACAGGTTATCCAGCGACATGCCGGCAAAGGCCATGACGCCAAACGTGCCCATGAGCGAGAGCGGCACCGCCACGGACGGGATGACCGTCGCCCACAAGCGGCGCAGGAAAACGAAGATGACCGCCACCACGAGGCAGATGGTGAGGATGAGCGTGAACTGCACATCCTCCACCGAGGCACGGATGGTGATGGTGCGGTCGGAGAACACCTTCAGGTGCACGTCGGCCGGCAGCACCTTCTGCAGGTCGGGAATCGTCTGGCGGATCGACTGCACCGTCTGCACGATGTTCGCGCCAGGCTGGCGGCGGATATCGAGCAGCACCGCCGGCTTGCCGTTGGCCCACGCGGCGAGCTGGTCGTTCTCCACGCCATCGATGACGTTCGCGACATCCTTCAGGCGCACCGGCGAATCGTTGGTGTAGCTGATGATGGTGTCTTTGTAATCGGCGGCCGTGGCCAGCTGGTCGTTGGTGCCGATGCTGTAGGACTGGGTCTTGCCGTTCAGCGTGCCCTTGGGCGCGTTCACGTTCGCCTGGGTCAGCGAACTGCGCACGTCTTCCATGGTCAGGCCAAGGTTGGCCAGCTGCGCGGGGTTGACCTGGATACGCACCGCAGGTCGCACATTGCCCGCGATGGAGACCAGGCCCACGCCCTGAACCTGGGCGAGCTTCTGCGCGATGATCGAGTCCGCGTAGTTATTCACATCGCGCAGCTGCACCGTATCGGAGGTGAGCATCAGCGTCATGATCGGCGCATCGGCCGGGTTCACGCGGTTATAGACAGGCGGGTAAGGCAGGTTGTTCGGCAGCGTGCCGCGGGCCTGGTTGATCGCCGCCTGCACGTCCTGCGCCGCGATATCGATATCGCGATCCATGTTGAACTGAAGCACGATCGTCGACAGGCCCGCCGACGAGTCGGAACTCATCATGTTCAGGCCGGAGATCTGGCCGAAGTTGCGCTCCAGCGGCGTGGTGATAAGCGCGGCCATGGTGCTGGCCGAAGCACCGGGATACTGGGTGGTCACGACGAGGCTGGGCGCGTCGATTTCAGGCAGCGCCGATACCGGCAACTGCCGGTAGCCGAGAATGCCGAGCAGCAGCACGGCCACCATCAGGAGCGAGGTGGCGATGGGCCGGCGAATGAAGAGTGTCGAGAAACCCACGGTTCAGTCCTGGTGTCTGGGCCAGCAATGGCCCGTTGGCGGCGCGCCCCTCATGGATGCGCCGCGCGTGTCGAAGTTAGCCGCCGCGGCGGCCGCCGCCCGGGTGGGCCTTCTTGTCCTTCGACTTCGACAGTTCTTCAGCCGTCGGCGCGGCCGGCACCTGGCCCGGGGCCAGCGGCTGCACCTTGGAACCCGGCTTCAGGCGGAACTGGCCTTCGGTAACGACCTTATCGCCCAGCTTCAGGCCGGTGATCATGACGTGGCTATCGCCCACTTCCGAGGCCGTCTGCACCGATTCCATCTTGACCGTGTTATCGCCCTGTACGAGGTACACGTAATCGCCATCGGGGCCACGCTGCACCGCCTGGGCCGGAATGACGAGGCCATTCTTCACGGTGCGCACCTTCAGGCGCGCATTCACGAACTGACCCGGCCACAGCTCGGTCTTCTGGTTATCGAACAGGCCACGAAGGCGGAACGTGCCGGTGGTGGTATCGATGGTGTTGTTGATGACCTCCAGGTGGCCGCTGGTCACCACGTGCGCGTCGATGCGGTCAAGCGCATCGACGACGAGCGGCGAGCCCGGGTTCTCGGCCATACCCGTGCGCACCATGTCGAGGTTCTTCTCCGGCAGGGTGAACGTGACATAGATCGGGTGCACCTCGGTCAGCGTCACGATGGACGTGGAGGTGGTGACGATATTGCCCACGTCGACGCCGCGGATGCCGGCAAGGCCGGTGATCGGGGCGATGACCTTGGTAAAGCCGAGCTGCACCTGGGCTGCCCGGATCGATGCCTGGTCGGCGACGACGGTCGCGTTGGACTGGTCCAGGGTGTTCTTCAGGTTATCCAGGTCCTGTTTGGATACGTACTGCTGGCCACCCTTGCTCACGAGGTTCTGCGAACGCTCCAGGTTGTTCTTGGCGGTGGCGGCCAGTGCCTGGTCCTGCTTCAGCTTGGCCAGGGCCTGGTCGTACTGCGACTGGATGGTGCGCGGATCGATCTCCGCCAGCACGTCACCCTGCTTCACCTCCTGGCCCTCGGTGAAGTTCAGCTTCATGAGCTGACCGCCCACCTGCGGGCTCACCGTGACCTGGTTGCGCGCCTGAACCGTACCCGTGGCGCTGAGGTACACCGGCACATCCTGGGCCGCGACAGGCACCACCGTCACCGGGACCGGCGGCTGATCCTTACCCTGCCCGTCGCCATTGGCCTGGGCGGATGCGTCCTGCGCATTTGCACCACCCTTGTGCATACGGGGAAGGACGACGACGACGGCAATCACCACAACGACGATGACCGCCAGCGCGATTTTCCAAAAACGCGACATGTAAAGCTCCCAATGAGAATCCGGTCGATGGCGCCGCACTGCGACCAGGTGCGCCTCGCGCCGCGGGCTTTATACCCTGAAAACGTGAAGGTTCGGCGGCGACAATATAGGTGTACGGGAACGGGATTGAACAATGCCGGTTGACAGGGGTACACCATGACTGACGGCATGCTACCCATGGCTTCCGGCCCCGTTTGAGGCCATCCGCAGGCAGCCGTGGGGCAGGCCGCTGACGAATGCGAAGGTTCCGTTATACTCGGGCGGTTCGATCGCTGTAAGGCAGCAGGCAAGCCGGAGCCCGGGGAGGGGGACGGCATACCCAACATCGATGGGAGTCAATGCGTGAGTGGTTCTCCGAGCAAGTCCGACCAGAACTTCGTCCGTCAATTCTCGTGGCTTACGGCCGGCTTAAGTATTCTCGCCCTTGTGCTGATGGTGCTCGCTTACGCCATCTACTCGAATATTCCCAAGGAGCAGGACCCCGCCGTGGCCAAGCGCACGGAGGCCCGGATCGCTCCGGTGGGTGCCGTTTACGCGGGTGACACCGGCCGGGCGGCCATGCTCGCCGCGCAGGAAGCCGCCGCCAAGGCAGCCGCCTCGCAGGTGGCCTACGGTGGCAGCACCGATGGCAAGACCATTTACGACAACCTCTGCCACAGCTGCCATACCGCGGGCGTGGCCGGGGCACCGAAGCTGGGCGACAAGGGCGCGTGGGCTGCCCGTATCGCTGAGGGAACGGCCACGCTGATCAAGCACGCGATCGAGGGCTATACAGGCCCCGACGGCAACCACATGCCCCCGAAGGGTGGTAACCCGGCGTTGACCGATGAGCAGGTCACCAACACCGTGAAGTGGATGACCGACCAGGCCAAATAAGGCTGCGGGCGGCCCACCGCCCGCTCCAGCGCTGAATTCCGACGGGCGCTGATCCGGCTTGCGCTGACCGGGCTGACCGGGCTGACCGGGCTGACCGGGCTGACGCTGACACTGTAGGAGCGTGCTTGCACGCGAAAAGCCAACGGAGCGATGAAGCGGGGGCTTACCAAGCTAGCGGCCCGCCACCCACTCCTGCGCAAACGCCTGAAGCTGCGGGAAAAACCGCCCAAACACCTCACGCAGGGCGGCGTCGTGCTCCACCAGCAGCGGCACGGACTCCGCCACCGGGTTGGCCCGCGACAAGCGCCGCGAGAGCCCGCCCAGTGCCGCCGCCACCCGTTCCAGCTGCGCGTACCCAGCCGGTAAGTCATTGGCATCCATATAAGAAAGAAACCGCTTCAGCCCATCGGGCAGAAGCGGCCCGGCGGCGTGCAGTTCCTCGCGCAGACCGGTGGAAAACCCGGAAAGGGGCGTCGCGCTGTAGCGGGCGAAGTCCCGGGCCAGGCAATGGTCGAACCACACATCCAGGAAGATGCCTGCGTAACGGCGGAACGGGGCCGGAAACAGCTCCCGGGCCGCACGGACATCCGGATGGGTATCCGTATAGCCGTCGATTGCCCGGTGCAGGTAGATGCCATCGCGCACCCGCTCCGGTAGCGACGCATCCGGCGTGCCGCGGACAAAATCCCCCATGACCCCGCCCAGGCGCAGGCCAGCATCGTTCCCCGCCAACAGGGCATGGGCAAGAACGTTCACGCGGCGGCCCGGGCACGACCGACACAACCAGCGGTTATCATGGCGGGCATGACTGATCTTCTACCTACAGCGCCGGACACTTTCCCGGACGAAACGCTGAGCTTCGCGCTGGCCGGGCCCGCAGGCAAGCTCGAATGCGAGGCCAAGGCCGCGACCGAGGGCCGCAGGGAGGCCATCGCGGTCATCTGCCACCCGCTCTCCACAGATGGCGGCAGCATGCACAACAAGGTGGTCACCATGGTCGAGCGCTCGCTGCGCGAGTCCGGCGTGGATACCGTGATTTTCAACTTCCGCAGTGTGGGCCGCTCCGAGGGGGCCTTCGATAGTGGCCACGGTGAGAGCGACGACCTGGCCGCCGTGGTGACCTGGGCGCGCAAGGTGCGGCCAGGCGCGAAACTGTGGCTGGCCGGCTTCTCGTTCGGCAGCTACGTGACCCTGCGCAACGCCGTGACGCTGGGCGCCGATGCCCTGATCAGCATCGCCCCGCCCGCCGCCGGTCGCGGCTGGGATTTCTCGCCCATCGAGCTGCCATCGTGCCCGTGGCTGGTGGTGATGGGTGATGCGGATGAAATCGTGGAACCGCAGGCCGTGTACGACTGGGTGGAGAGCCTCCCGGAAGACAAGCGGCCCGTGCTGGTGAAGATGGAAGAGACCAGCCACTTCTTCCACCGCCGCCTCATGGACCTGCGCGGCGTGATCAAGAACGCGGTCAGGCTATGGCCGCCGGCACCGGCGCCTGTTGACGCATGAGCTGCACGGAACTGACCCCCGGCGAGCGCTACCGGGATGGCGTCACGGGCCATCGGTGGGAATCCGATCCGGCCCAGCTGGCGGTGATCGCGCAATTCGATCGCCTGCATGGCGAGCTGTGCAAACCGGTCGAGGCCCAGGGCAATGGCCTGTTCGGCCGGCTCAAATCGATGCTCGGCGGCGATGCGCCCCGGGAGCCGGTACGGGGGCTCTACCTGTGGGGCAGCGTGGGCCGGGGCAAGACGTTCCTGATGGACCTGTTCGTATCCAGCCTCTCGCCTGGACTTGCACTGCGCCGGCACTTCCACCGCTTCATGCAGGAAACACACGCCACACTACGCGAACTCGGTGAGCGGCAGAACCCGCTGGATGAGGTCGCAGCGCGCATCGCGGCGAAGCACCGCGTGCTGTGCCTGGATGAGTTCATGGTGACCGATATCGGCGATGCCATGATCCTCGCCGGATTGCTCGATGGCCTTTTCTCGCGTGGCGTCACGCTGGTCACCACGTCGAACACGGTGCCGGCGAACCTTTACAAGGACGGCCTGCAACGCGCGCGTTTCCTCCCGGCCATCGCCGCGCTGGAAAAGCATTGCGTCGTGCACGAAATCGCCTCGCCACGCGACTGGCGCCTGCGCACCTTAAGCCAGGCATCGGTGTACCTGGTGCCCCCCGGCCCGGAAGCCGAACGCTCGCTTGCGAAAATCTTCACCACGCAGGCGCAGGGCGACACGGAAGATGGCGGTACGCTCAACGTAAATGGCCGTGAGATTCCGGTGCGCCGACGCGCCGCGAACGTGATCTGGTTTGATTTCGCCGCGTTGTGTGAAGGCCCGCGCGCCGTGCCCGACTACATCGAGCTGGCTCGAACCTACCCGACGGTCATCGTCTCTGGCGTACCTCAGTTCAACGATTTCACCGAGAACGAGGCCAAGCGTTTCGTCCTGCTGGTAGACGAGTTCTACGATCGCCACGTAAAGTTGGCGCTATCGGCCGCGGCGCCCATCACCGAGCTTTACGATGGCAAGCGTGTCCGCGCCGAATTTGGCCGGACCGAGTCGCGCCTGATCGAGATGCAGAGCGAGGACTACCTGGGGCGCGAGCACCACCCCTAAGTTGACGTGGGCGCGACCGTCTGTCGCGAACATGTCACGAGACCGATGCTTTCCGGGCGGGAATGCCGCGCCACTTCAAACGAGAAACGCCCATGAAACATTGCGAACTGGTTCCCGGTAAGGGTATCCGCCACGGCGATCACGACATCTTTTTCGGCCTGCGGCGCAACGCGGTGCGCAAGGTGCTCGGCAAGCCGGTGCCCAACGACTCGATGTGGAACGACGAGGATGAATACGAGGTCGATGGCGACGAGTGGCTTCGCCTGCGCTACCTCGACGACACGCTGTGCGATATCGAAGTGCTCGGTGGCTCGCTGGCGCACGACGGGGTGGAGCTGAAGCACACCGACATCCGCACACTCAAGGCGGGGCTCAACAACTGCGGCATCGCTGTCGATGACCTCACCGAGTGGCTCAGTGAAGGCCGCGACTGTGTCGACCTGCAGATCGTGGTCGCCACCGGCGATGATATCGGTGAGCCCGGTGGTGACAAGATCGCGTGGGTGATCACCAGCGTCGATTTCAAGGTCGAATAAATGACCGCACGCCGCCATGGGTTCCGGCTCGCGGCGGCGCTCTCCGTCGCCGCCATGCTGGCAGGCTGCGCCAGTGGCCCGCAGGTGGCACCGCAGCGCAGCCCGCTCGCACACTGGTCGCCTTCGCCCAACTTCAACGCGCGCAAGGCACAGCTAATCGTGCTGCACCACACGTCCATTGGCGATACCGAGGCGGCGCTACGCGTCCTGAAAACGCATAACAGCCAGGGCCCGGTAAGCGCACATTACCTGGTGGAAATGGATGGCCGCATCGACCAGCTGGTGGATGAGGGCGACCGCGCCTGGCAGGCAGGCGCATCGCGCTGGGCAGGGATGACGGATCTCAACTCGTCGTCCATCGGCATCGAAATCGATAACGACGGGCACTCGCCCTTCACGCAAGCGCAGATCGATGCGTTGATCCGCCTGCTGGCCGATATCACCACGCGCCTGGGCATACCGCGTACCGCGATCGTGGGCCACGGCGATATCGCGCCAGGCCGCAAGGATGATCCCAGCGTTCAGTTCCCGTGGGACCGCCTGGCCAGTTACGGCTTCGGGTTGTGGTTCGATGCACCGCTCACGCCCGCACCGCCCGGCTTCGATACCCTCGCAGCCATGCGCCTGGTGGGTTACGACGTCTCCGTGCCGCGCGATGCGATCATCGCCTTCCATCGCCACTACCGGGCGATGGAAACCGAGTCGCTCGACAGCACCGATGCCGCCATCCTCTACTCGCTACAGCGCAAGCTGATGGCGCCGCGTCAGTAAGCAAACGTCCGGAAGGCGTCTATCGTCCGCTCGACACCTTCATCGTCGATGTCCAGATGCGTGACCAGCCGGATCGACGGGAGGTAGCCGATGCTGAGCCGGATGCCCTTCGCGGCCGTGTGCTTCGCCAGGTCCTGCAGGCGCGCGGCAGGGACATCTACGAACACCATATTCGTGTGGCAGCCCTGCAGGGTAAGGCCTTCGATCGAACCCAGTGCCTCGGCCAGCCGTTTCGCGCGGGCATGATCGTCGGCCAGGCGCTCCACGTGGTGATCCAGCGCGTGCATGGCCGCCGCGGCCAGCATGCCCGCCTGGCGCCAGCCACCACCGGCGACCTTGCGCCAGCGGCGCGCGCGGTCGATCAGCTTCACATCGCCCAGCAGCACGGAGCCGACCGGCGCGCCCAGGCCTTTTGAAAGGCATACGGAAACGCTATCGAAACCGGCTGCGACCTCGCGCGCCGGGCGACCGTAGGCGATGGCGGCGTTGTAGAGGCGCGCTCCATCGAGATGGAATCCTAGGCCTCTTCGCGTTGCGACCTCGCGGGCGGCGGCCAGGTAGTCGAACGGCAGCGCGCGACCATGCCACGTGTTTTCCAGCGCCAGCAGCTTTGACCGCGCGAAGTGCGGATCAACCGGCTTAATGGCCGCCTCGACCTTGTCCAGCGGCAGCGTGCCATCGGCGGCCTGCGGGATGGGTTGCGGCTGGATGGAACCGAGCACCGCCGCACCACCGCCTTCGAAACGGTACGTGTGGGCATCAGCTCCCACGATGTACTCGTCGCCGCGCTCGCAGTGGCTCATCAGCGCCAGCAGGTTGCTCTGCGTACCGGTGGGCACGAACAGCGCTGCCGCGAAGCCCAGGTCCGCCGCCAGCCTGTCCTGCAGGGCGTTCACGGTGGGATCTTCGCCGTAGACGTCGTCACCAACGGGGGCGCGCAGCATCGCTTCGCGCATGGCATCGGTGGGCTGGGTGACGGTATCGCTGCGCAGGTCGATCGTTCGCATGGGGTGCCGTGTCGCGTTGGGGGGCCAGCGGTGGATGGTACGCCAGCCCGTTCACGATTCCGTAGCCCAAACCACGCCATGCTTATACGCATGATCACGATCGTCATGGGCGTATCCGGCAGTGGCAAGAGCACCGTAGGGGGCGACCTGGCGGCGCACCTGGGCCTGCCCTTTATTGATGGCGACAGCCTGCACCCGGCCGCCAACCGGGAAAAAATGGCGCAGGGCATCCCGCTGAACGATGCCGACCGCCAACCATGGCTCGAAGCCATCGTCGCGGTAATGAACGAGCACCGCGAACGCCATCAGTCGCTGGTGATCGCCTGCTCAGCGTTGAAGCGCCGCTATCGCGATTTCTTGCGGGGCAGCCTGCGCGATGTCCGTTTCGTCTACCTGCACGGCACGCGCGAGTTGCTTGAAGAACGCCTGCGCGAGCGCAGTGCGCACTTCTTCAACCCCGTGCTGCTGGATAGCCAACTGGCCACGCTGGAGGAACCCACGCACACCGAGGCGGCGTGGGTGGAAATCACCGACCCGCCTGCACGCATCGTGGAGAAAGTGATCCGCGCGGGATGTGCCGAGGCGCGTCAGGCAGCTCGGTAATCCGAGGGTGGCTTGCCCAGCGCACGGCGGAACATCGTGGAAAAGCTGGTAGCGCTCTCATAACCAAGGTCCAGGGCGACCTCGGTGACGGCTTCATTCGCGGCAAGGCGCGGCAAGGCGGCCAGCAGGCACGCCTGCTGCCGCCATTGCGCGAAACTCATGCCCGTTTCCCGGCGAAACAGCCGGGTGAAGCTGCGCCGGTGCATCCCGAGGCGATCGGCCCAGGCATCGATACCTTCGACGACATTGGGGTGCTCGAGAAACCGCGCGCAGAGTGCAGCAAGGCCGGGATCGCTGGGTAACGGCAGATCGAGGGGAACGCGAGGCGCACGCCCTATCTCTTCGACGAGCAAGGCCATGAGCAAGCCATCCCGACCGCTGGTGTCGTATTCACGGGGCACGTGGACGGCCTCGACCAACAGCGCACGCAGCAACGGCGAGACGGCGATGACGCGACACGCCGCGCCGGCGGCGCCGGTGACCTCAGGTTCGATGTAAACGCTCCGCGTGTTCACGGCCCCGATCATCCGCACCGCATGCGGTATCTCCGAGGGAATCCACACGGCGCGTTCGGGTGGCGCGATCCACGCGCCGAACGGCGTGGTGACAGCGACCGTGCCCTTCGAGGCATACAGGAGTTGGCCGCGCCGGTGCTGGTGGGTCGGCAGTTCGAACGATGCCGGATAGGCATTGCCGCGCGATACCACCGGCCGGGGCGTGGCCTCAAAAACCGCTGCGTCGCTGGCTGACATGGGCGCTGTCCCAAACTCAAAGGCTTCTGACCCGCATTCTAGCGCGGGACACCCCTTGGCGTGGTTTCATAAGCCACCCCACCCCAGGACCGCACGATGCAAGCCCCGGCCAACACGGCGGCGCAGGCGACCAGCCCTGCCGCCCCTACCGTCTACGGCGTGATCTTCGCCATCAGCTTCTGCCATCTGCTGAACGACATGATGCAGTCGTTGCTTCCGGCCATCTACCCCGGCCTGAAGAGCGATTTCCAGCTCGACTTCGGCCAGATCGGCTTGATCACCCTGACCTACCAGATCACCGCCTCGATCCTGCAGCCGCTGATTGGCCTCTACGCCGATCGCCGCCCCACGCCCCTCGCGCTGCCAGGCGGCACACTGTTCTCGCTGGCCGGCCTGCTGGTGCTATCGCAGGCACATGCCTACCCCGTACTGCTGGGTGGCGCGGCGCTGCTGGGCATGGGCTCCTCGGTGTTCCACCCGGAATCGTCGCGCGTGGCGCGCATGGCATCGGGCGGCAAGCACGGCCTGGCCCAGTCGCTGTTCCAGGTAGGCGGCAATGCCGGGCAGGCCCTCGGGCCCCTGGCCGCGGCGATCGTCGTGGTGCGCTGGGGCCAGTCGAGCCTGGGCTTCTTCGCCCTGCTCGCCCTGCTCTCGTGCGCCATTCTGTGGAACGTCAGCCAGTGGTATCGCTACCATGGCCTGCCGCGCCTGAAGGCATCGCATGCCGCGCATGCGCACAGTGCACCGCCGGCGCGCGATGCCACCCGCGGCATCCTGGTACTGCTTGCACTGATCTTTTCCAAGTACGTGTACCTGTCCAGCCTGACCAGCTATTTCACCTTCTACCTGATCCACAAGTTCAGCGTGTCGGTGGAAACCGCGCAGTTGCACCTGTTCGTGTTCCTCGGTGCGGTCGCCGTGGGCACGATCCTGGGCGGCCCGGTGGGCGACCGCATTGGCCGCAAGCGGGTCATCTGGTTCTCCATCCTGGGCACGCTGCCGTTCACGTTGCTGCTGCCGCATGCCAGCCTGTTCTGGACGGCGCCGCTCACGGTGGCCATCGGCTTGATCCTCGCTTCGGCCTTCCCTGCGATCGTGGTGTTCGCGCAGGAACTGGTACCCGGCAAGGTCGGCATGATCTCCGGCCTGTTCTTTGGCTTCTCGTTCGGCATGGGCGGCATTGGCGCCGCGGTGCTGGGTGAGCTAGCCGACCATTACGGCATTGAGGCGGTGTACCAGATCTGTGCGTTCCTGCCGCTGATCGGGCTGCTGGCGGCGTTTTTGCCGAATCCTAAAAAGTAGCGTTGTCCCGAGCGTGAATCGCGCGCAAGTGCGCTCCTACAGGAGGAGCGCACTTGCGTCGCGCCGCTTTTATTTGGGCAACGCGTACGCGATCACCCAATCGCCCTGCTTCGTGCCCAGCGAACCATGGCCACCCGCCACCACCAGCACATACTGGCGGCCCGTGCTGTCCGCGTAGCTCATGGGTGTCGCCTGGCCGCCAGCGGGCAAGCGCGCTTCCCAAAGCTTGCGGCCGGTACGTACATCGTAGGCACGCACGTAGTCATCCAGCGTCCCGCTCAGGAAGGTCACGCCACCGGCGGTCGTCACCATGCCGCCCATGCTGGGCACACCCAGCGGCATCGGGATCGGCAGCGGAGCGCTGTCCACGATCGTGCCGTTACGGTGCTTCCACAACGTCTTGCCCGTGCGCAGGTCCACGCCCGCCACATAACCCCACGGCGGCGCCTGGCACGGAATCCCCAATGGGGACAGGAACGCGGAGAGCTCGATGGCATAGGGGATACCTTCGGCCTTCTTGATGCCCTCTGTCTCGCTCTTGGGCGCAGTCACCTCCATGTGCGCCAGTTGCTCCTTGGGAATGAGCTTCGACTGGAACGCCATGTAACTGGGGTTGGCCAGCAGTAACTGGCGTGTGGGATCGACAGACACGCCACCCCAGTCGAACACGCCGAAGTTACCGGGGAACACGAGCGAACCCTGCAGCGATGGTGGGGTATGCATGCCCTCGTAGCGCAACGAGCGGAAGCGTACGCGGCACCAGAGCATGTCGAACGGCGTGGTGCCCCACATATCCGCTTCGCGAACATCGGGCGGCGCCATGTTCAGATCGGACATGGGCTGCGTAGGTGATGTGTGATCGCCGGCCACGGCGCCCTGCGGACGCGGCACCTCGCGAATGGGAATGATCGGCGTGCCATCGCGGCGATCGAGCACGTACAGGCTGCCCTGCTTGGTCGACGCGATGATCGCGGGTTTCACGCCGTTATCGGTGGTGAGATCGACGAGCGTGGGCTGGCCGCCCACATCCATGTCCCACAGATCGTGATGGGTGAACTGGTAGTTCCACTTTACTTTGCCCGTGGCGATATCGAGCGCGACCAGGCCCGCGCCGAATTTCTCCGAGGTTGGCGTACGGCGGCCCGCGAATTGATCCGGGGTCTGGTTGCCCATCGGCAGGTACACCATGCCCAGGTTCTCATCCACGCTAAACAGCGACCACATGTTGGGCGAGTTGCGGGTGTAGGTCTCGCCTGGCGCGATGGGCGCCGTGTCGTCAGGGCGGCCCGGATCCCAGTTCCATACCAGGTGGCCATCATGCACATCGTAGGCGCGGATGACGCCGGACGGCTCGTTGGTCGATTCGTTATCGGTGACATGCCCCCCGATAATGACCAGGTCTTTCGTCACTGCCGGCGGTGAGGTCGAGTAGTAGCCGCCCGGGGTGAACGGCCCGATGTTGGCACGAAGGTCCACCGTGCCCTTGTTACCGAAGTCATCGCAGACCTGGCCGTTATCAGCGTTGATCGCGATAAGCCGCGCGTCAGCGGTGGGCAGGAACAGGCGGCGCGGGCAGGTGCCGGCCGCAAGCACGTTAGCGGGCAGCGGTGCCGTGGAAGCGGGTGCCGGTACACCCGGAGCGGTCGTAGCGGGTGCCGGGATCAATGCCGCCGCGTAACGCGCATCGTCGTGATAGGAGACGCCGCGGCACGTCATGTGTTCCCAGTGCTTGAAGCCCACCGGGCTCTGGATCTTCGGATCGAACTCCCACTTCTTCGCACCGGTCGCGGCGTCCACGGCGATGACACGGCTGTGCGGCGTGCAAAGGTAAACGGTATCGCCGATCTTCAGCGGCGTGTTTTCCGCCGTCGTCTCCGTCGGGTCATCCGGGCCGGGCAAGTCACCGGTCTGGATCTTCCACGCCACCTGCAGCTGCCCGACGTTCTCGGGGGTGATCTGCTTGAGCGGCGAGTAGCGCTGGCCCCAGGGCGAGCTGCCGTAATCGGTCCAGTCACCATCAGCGCGCGCGGCACGGTCGCCTTGGGGGCCGGAGATATCGGCCATCGGTAGTTCGCCGACCAGATCGGGCTCGGGCCGGAACACGCCGACCAGCCCGATTACCGCCACGACAAGCAGGCCCAGGAACAGGAAGCCGCCACCTGTTCCTCGCGCCGTATCAAGGTATGGGTCACGGCCGAGGCCACGGCGCGGCCATGGCAGGAGGAGCCAAAGGCCAAGCACGAACCAGACGTCCAGGCGCGGCAACAGCAGCCACCAGGAAAAGCCGACCTCCCACACTGCCCAGGCGGCGGTGCCGAGCAGGAACAGCGTGTAAAGCGGCACGGCGAAGCGCACGCGGACGAGCAGCAAGAGCGCAACCAGCAGAAGCAACACGCCCGACGCGAGGTAGTAGACCGAGCCGCCCTCGTTAAAGAGCCGGATGCCGCCGATGAGCATGCCCGCGCCGCATACGGCAAAGACGAACGCCGAGAACAGCGTGGCCGGGTGAAACCTTCTTATCCTTCTCACGTGTCTGACCTCGCAACGGACGGCACCCACCCCGCCTCGTAGACTGTGATCGGGCGCGTGAAGCCGTGGTGCAGGTGACCGTGGGTCAGGCCTGCGCCAAACCGGCCAGCTCGGCCTCCATGGCCTGGCGCATCAGGTATTTCTGCACCTTTCCCGTCACCGTCATGGGGAAGCTATCGACGAAGCGCACGTAATGCGGGACCTTGAAGTAGGCGAGATGTCGCCGGCAATAGTCCTGGATGGCAGCCTCGGTGGCCGTGGCACCGTCGCGCAGGCGCACCCACGCACAGACCTGTTCGCCGAATTTCTCGTCGGGCACGCCGAACACCTGCACGTCCTGGATATCGGGATGGCCATACAGGAACTCCTCGATCTCACGCGGGTAGATGTTCTCGCCGCCGCGGATGATCATGTCCTTCAGGCGACCCACGATCGTGCAATACCCCTCGTCATCAATGACCGCCAGGTCGCCGGTATGCATCCAGCGTGCATCATCGAGCGCCATACGCGTATTGGCTTCATCGTTCCAGTAGCCACGCATGACCGAATAGCCGCGGGTGAGCAGCTCGCCCGTGCTGCCACGGGGCACCACGCGGCCACTTTCATCCACGATTTTCACTTCAACGTGCGGATGGATACGACCCACGGTGGAAACACGACGCTCCAGCGGATCATCCGCCACGGTCTGGAAGCTGACCGGGCTCGTTTCGGTCATGCCATAGGCGATGGTGACTTCCGCCATGTGCATATCGCGCACGACGCGTCGCATCACCTCGATAGGGCAAGGCGATCCGGCCATGATGCCCGTGCGCAGGCTGCTGAGATCGAACTCGCGGAAGCGCGGATGCTCCAACTCCGCGATAAACATGGTCGGCACGCCGTGCAGGCCCGTACAGCGTTCCTCGGCAACGGTCTCCAGCGTGGCCAACGCGTCAAAGCCCTCGCCGGGAATGACCATGCAGGCGCCATGCGTCACGCAGGCCAGGTTGCCCAGCACCATGCCAAAGCAGTGATAGAACGGCACCGGGATACAAAGCCGGTCCTGTTCGGTGAGGTGCATGGCCTCGCCAATGAAGAACCCATTGTTCACGATGTTGTGATGGGTGAGCGTCGCGCCTTTTGGGGCACCGGTAGTACCCGAGGTGAACTGGATATTCACCGGGTCATCGAAGGAGAGTTCGGCTTCGATCGCGGCAAGCCGTGCCTTCGCATTTGCATCCGCGGTGATATCGGCCCAGCGCAACGTACCGGGCGCCGCGGCATCATCCAGAAGGATGACGTGGCGCAGATCAGGGAGCGCGGCGGCGCGCAGGCCGCCGGGCGACGACGCCGGCAGCTCGGGGGCGAGGCCCTGGAGGATGTCGAGATAACGCGAGGTCTTGAACGCCCGGGGCAGGATCAGCGCGCGGCAACCGACCTTGTTCAGCGAGTACGCCAGTTCGTGCGAGCGGTACGCCGGGTTGATATTGACGAGGATCAACCCGGCTTTCGGTGCGGCGAACTGGGCCACGACCCATTCCGCCCGGTTGGGCGCCCAGATGCCTATCCGGTCGCCCGGATCCAGGCCCAGCGCCAGCAGCCCGGCGGCCACGCGCTCCACCTCGGCGTGGAACTCGCGGTAGCTCCAGCGGATGTTTTGCTGGCGTACCACCAACGCCGGCCGCTCCGGCCATGCCGCAACGATGCGATCGAGCAGTGCCCCGACTGTTTCGCCGATCAGCGGGGTGGCGCTGGCGCCGTTGACGTAACTGGGGGCGGTGGCGGTCATGGAACATCCCGGGACGGTGTTAGCCCGAGGATATGCCATCGCGCGCAACCAGTGCGGCGATCACCTGATCCAGCGACGTCTCGCCTTTAACCGCGCCCACCCTGAAATCGATCCATCCTTCATTAAACCCATCGATCATGCGCATGCGTGGCGCGGGGTTCTTCATACCCTGCTCGCGGAATCGGCCTTCCCACGCGTCACGCGGTACAGCGCGGGCAACCACGTCGCGGTGCAGCGTCCTTGCGAGCGATGCGGCGACATCATCGGGGCTGACCCGAACCGGGCCCTCCAGCTCCACGACCCGCACGCCTTCCCAGCGCTCACGCAATAGCTTCGCGGCAAGGCGGCCGATGTCGCGGGTGGCGACCATGGCGATGCGGCGATCGAGCGGCTGCAGGTAGCTATCGATCACCCCGGTGTCGCGCGCCTGGACAATGTCCCACTGCGCGTTCTCCATGAACCATGCCGCACGCAGGAAGGCGACAGGCATGGGCAGTTCGCCGAGCGCCTGCTCCATCCGGCCGAGTTGCGAGAGCAGGTTCTCATGCGGTGCATCCGCGCCAATGGTGGAAAGCACGACGACGCGATCAGGGCGGCTCGCCAGCAACGCATCCCTGATCGAGGTGATGGTGCGGTTCGATTCAGGGAAGCCCGGCGAAGGATCGAACAGCGGCGGCAACAGGATGAAGACCGCTTCGGCACCTTCAAACGCGCGAGTCAGTGCCGGCGTGTCATCGAGTTCCGCGATGGCCGCATGCACGAAGCGACTGGCCTTGGCGGTATCGCGCACGATGGCGCGGAAGGGTGCTTCGGTGGCACGCAGGGCCTCGGCAAGCGAGGCCCCGACCTGGCCGGTGATACCGGTGATGGCGTACATGGGTGGCTCCGTCGGTTCATGGGGACGGAGCACAGCGTAGGGACGGCAGCGCCGTGACTGAAGCGACTCAGTCGCAGCTCATCACTGACTAAAGATCACCAATGGCGATCAGGCGAACTCCGCCCAGGCATCCGCAGCCTCGGTGGCCTTCGTTTCACCAAAGCGCAGATCCTGCGCGGCCGGGGCACGGGCCTCGACCGGCTTGCCACCATCCACGGTAAAGAAGGCGACCTGCTCGCGCAGCGACTGGGCCTGGTCCTGCATGGATTTCGCCGCGGCCGCGGCCTCTTCCACCAGTGCAGCGTTTTCCTGGGTGACCTGGTCGATCTGCGCGATGGCGACGTTCACCTGGTCCACGCCCGCCGATTGCTCGGCGCTGGCCGCCGCGATCTCGGCGACGATATCCGTCACCTTCTTCACGCTGCCGACGATGTCGCGCAGGGCACCGGCCGAGCGCTCCACGAGCTCCGAACCTGCCTCGACACGCTCGCTGCTTTCCACGATCAGCGCCTTGATCTCCTTCGAGGCTGAAGCGCTGGACTGCGCCAGGCGGCGCACTTCGCTGGCCACCACGGCGAAGCCGCGGCCCTGCTCACCGGCACGCGCGGCTTCGACGGCCGCATTCAGCGCCAGCAGGTTGGTCTGGAAAGCGATCTCATCGATCATGCCCACGATATCAGCGATGCGACGGCTGGAATCACCGATGTCGTGCATGGCGCTCATGGCCTGCGCCATCACTTCGCCGCCCTTCTCCGCTTCGCCGCGCGCGTGGCGCGACAGGCGATCGGCGGCGGTGGCGTTCTCCGCATTCTGCTTCACCGTCGCGGTCATCTCCTCCATGGAGGCGGCGGTCTCCTCCAGGCTGGAGGCCTGTTCCTGCGTACGGTGGGAAAGATCGTCATTGCCGCGGGCAATTTCACCGGCCGTGGTGGAGACCACGTGGGCACCCTGTTGCACTTCCGCAACTATCGCGGCCAACGTGCCGCGCATGCGTTCCAGCGCACCGAGCAGGCTATCCGCAACCACCGGCTCGCCCTGCTCCTGGCGCAGGTCGCCTCCGGCGATACGGCTGGCGATGCGGTGCGCTTCGCGCGGCTCGCCACCAATGGTGGCGCGGATGCTGCGCATGGAGAACCACACCACGAACAGCGCCAGTGCAGCGATCAGGCCGGATTTCGCCAGGTCCTTTTCCAGCTGCAGGCGGAACGCCGCATCGATATCGGTGAAGTACGCACCGGAAATGAAGTGCAGGTCCCACGGCTTGTACAGCTGCGAATAGCTGATCTTGTCGCGGAGTTCCTTCGTCTTCGGCATGACCTGCGTGTAGCGGGTCAGGCCGTGCCCGTCCTTCGCATCCGCCTCCAGCATGGCCACATAGTGGTGGAAGCCGTTGCCATCCACGTCGTCGCGGATATTCTGGCCGACCTCGTCGTGGCGCAGGGGATGCATGCGCATGGCCAGCGAGGAATCGAAGGCGAATACATATCCGCTGCCGTTGGCCCAACGCATGGATTCAATATCGCGCAAGGCATTGACGCGTGCTTCCGCATCGCTCATCTCGCCCTTTTCGGCGCGGGCGTGGTACGCCTCGGCAATGGCACTGGCCGCTGCCACGTGCTGCCCAAGGGTATCCTCCAGCCCAAGCATCTGGGCACGGCGGCTTTCGATACCGGACATCACCGACTGGCCCACCAGGCCCAGCACTACGATGGACATCACCATCCACACCCGCGTGTTCAGCGTGGTGCGGCCAAACCAGTTCGTTACAGCCGACATACTGCGTACACCCTCGAAAAAGATCCCCGTGGGCGCCTTATCGGCAAAAACATGCGCGGCTTTATGACAACCGGATGAATCTCATCGGCCGTGATCTGCTAAGGCAACGCAAGGTGGTATCGGCCGCTCGCCAGCACCCGGTGCGCATGCCCGGGCAGGCCCACGTCGGCCTCCGTGCCTACAGGCACCAGCACGTCCGCCTCGATGCCTTCCGGACTTTTGCGCCACGCCACCGATGCTTCGCCATAAGGGGTCATGACCGCGGCGGAGGCATGCTCGAGGCTCCCGGTGAGCGCGGGCTGCACCGCGAAGCGACGCCAGCCCGCCTCCAGCGGCCTCAGCCCGGCCACATCTTCAAACAGCCAGTCGTCCACGGTGCCAAGGAAATAGTGGCCCCGCGACCGTGACGCGAGCTTCCAGTGCTCCCAAAGGCTGGTGGCCCCGTTGGCTCGCCAGAAACCCCAGCTGGGGAACGTCACCTGAGTGGCGATCGCCCACGCTTCGTCGGCATGGCCGGTGGCGGTCAGCACGGGCAGGATCAGCTTCGTCGCGAGTGCGCCCGTGTCGAGATGATCGCCGCGCGCCCGGGCATCGGCGGCCACGCCCGCGGCGACGCGCTGGCGCAGGTCGTCGGGAACCAGGCCGAACGCGAGTGCCAGCAGATTGTGCGCCTGGCGATAGCCCTGGTCGCCCTCACCACGGTAGGTGGCCGTTGCACCGTCAAGGAAGCGCGCGTTGAAGGCGGCCCGTACCTCGTCGGCCATGCGGTCGAAACGCGCGGCCTCGTCAGGGTGGCCGGTCAGGCGCTGCATATCGGCGACCACGCGCTCCATGCGGTAAAGGTAGGCCGTGGCCGCCACCCGCTTGTCTTCCGGTGCGTTCTCGCCCGAAGGATCCGTTTCAGGGCTCACCCAGTCACCGAGCTCCGTGTTCGCTATGCCACCTGGCGAGCGCGCATGTTCCATGGCGACGTAGCGCGCCATGCCTTCGAGGTGCTCATCGATGGGCGCGCGATCACCCGTCGCCATGTAGATCGACCACGGCACCAGCACGTACGCCGAGTGCCAGGTTGGCGCATGCACATCCAGCGCCCAGCCCGCGTTGGGCGCGGTGACGAGTGGCGCGCCGTCGGTCCCGCGCGTGTCGGCGATATCACGGACCCATTTGGTGAGCAACGCGCCGGCATCGACATTACGCAGGAACATGTCGGCACCGAGCATGCCATCGCCCGTCCACCCGTTCTTCTCGTACATGGGCGTATCGGTGGGGATGCCATGCAGGTTGTTGAGCAGGGTGTCTACCGTGGCGCGGTGGATCCAGTTGAGCAGGTCGTTAGAGCTGTCGAAGCGGCCGGTGATCGCAACGTCGGTGTGCACGATGCTGGCTTTCACCGCCGCGAGGTCGGGCTTACCCGGCCAGCCATCCACCTGCACGTAGCGAAAGCCCTTGTAGGAGAACCGGGCATGCCACTGCGTACGCCCCTCGCCGAGCGTCAGGTGATCGGTCTGGAATCCGTGCTTGAAGTAGTGGTGTTCGTCACGCGCATCGACCGTGCCGTCGGGAAGCAGCTTCTCGCCGTAACGCGCGGTAATCGTCGTCCCGGCCGGGCCCGTCACATCAAAGTCGGCCCAGCCTGCGATAACCCGCGGGAACGCGAACACGAACGTACCGGGCTTCGGTTCGGTGATCTCGACCGCATTGAGCACCTGGGTTACCCAGATGGGTTGCTCCGTCTGCGCCACCAGGCGGCCGGCCGGCGCCGGTAGCTCGGTCGCGGGCGCCCACGCGGTGGGCACTGCCTTCTGCGCGTCGTAGTCTTCGCCACCGTACAGGTCATCCAGGCGCGTGGGGCCATCGGCAAGCTGCCACTGCGTATCGGTCGGGACCCGCTCGATGTGGCCATCGCCGTAGCGGATAACCAGCACCGCACGTACCCGCGGCTGGCCGTGCCAGGGCGCGCGCTCCCAATGCCATACGTTCGGGTTGGTCATGCCGTAGAAGCCACGGCCCAGTTCAGCGGCCAGCTCGTGCTCACCTGGAGCCAACGCAACATCAGTCGCGGTGACTTCCACACGCTTCGCATAATCCGTAAAGCCAGGCGAGAGCACGGCATCGCTGGCCGGTTTGCCATCCACCTGCATGGCCGCGTAGCCACCCGCTGCCACGTACAACGTGGCCCGTGCGACATCGGCACCGACATGGAACGTGCGCCGCAACAGGGGCGCGGGAAGGCTTGCCGCGTCAGCCTTGCCAATCCAGCGTGCGCCGGCCCAGCCGGCTTCATCCAGCGCCGTGCCGAATGACGACGCGCCGGTGGCCGTACCCTCAGAGGTCTTCACCTCCACGCGCCAGTCGTAACGTTCGCCGGGTACCAGCGCAGGGCCCGCATACACCACGTCGAACGATTGGGCCGAGCGGATCTCGCCGCTGTCCCACACGCGCTTGCCGCCCCGGCTTACCTGAAGGCGGTAGCCGATCTGCGCGGTGCCATTCTTTTCGGCATGGATCACCCACGAGAACCGCGGTGTCGCTGCATCGACATAGAGGGGAGTATCGGTCCGCTCCACCTGCAACCGTTCGAGCGCGGCGGCGTGGGCAAAAGCAGGAGCGAACAGCAGGGCAAGGACCAGGGCGCGTGGGGACAAGGCGTGGAATCCGTAAGGCGGGGCACGAAGCTTTGAGCATACCCGCACACATCGGCCTAACGCGTGCGGGGCTACACAGTACCCACCCCAAGCCAACCGGAGCCACCGTCATGAAGACCCGTATCGCCGGCCTCGCCCTGGGCCTCGCCATCGCCAGCACCGCTGCCACCGCCGGGCAACTCGACAAGCTCGGTAGTCTCGGCGGCCTCGCCGGTGGTGGTGGCAGCCTCACGTCGGGCAGCGCCGGCAATGCCGCAGGCATCATCCAGTACTGCATCAACAACAATTACCTGGGCGGCAATTCAGGGGCCGCCGGTGTGAAGGACAAGCTGCTCGGGAGCCTTACGGGGGACCAGCATGCGGCCGGTACCGACGCGGGCGGCGCATCGGGCACCGATATGCTGGGCAAGCTGAGCGCCAAGCCCAAGGACAGTACCAAGAGCACCGCCGCGGGATCGCAGGACAAGGGCTACCTGGATGGCGCCAAGGGCCTGCTCACCACGGGCGATGGCAAGCAGGTGAACCTTACCGGCGGCGATAGCGGCAACAGCAGTGACATGAAGGGCCAGCTGGTGCACAAGGCCTGCGATGCGGTCTTGAAGCAGGGCAAGAAGATGGCGGGAGTGTAGACGGCCTTTCAGGCCCGCGTGATGCGCCCGATCGCATCGGTGAGATCCGCCACGCCGTAAGGCTTGACGATCACCGCCGTACGGCCGTCGCGCACCACGCCGTTCGCGGTCTGGTCGCCCGTGGCGAACAACACCGGCAGCTCCGGCTGCGCTTCGCGCATGCGTTGGGCCACTTCCACGCCGGACATGCCCGGCAGACCCACGTCGGCCAGCAATACATCGATCACCTCGCTGGCGTGCACGCGGATCGCCTCATTGCCGTCGCCGGCTTCGAACACCGTATGTCCGCGGCTTTCCAGCATCTCCGCAATACTCATGCGGATCAGTACGTCGTCTTCCACCACCAGCACGCGCAGGGTTTTCGGTGCATTCGGTACAGGTGCCGCGGCCGCGAGCGTTGCGCCCGCCGGTTGCGGGTTGGCATGCCGGCGCTGGGCCAGCACGTGGCGCACGCGGCGGGCCAGGGCTTCACGCGTATACGGCTTGCTCAGCAACTCGACGCCTTCATCCAGGCGGCCACCATGGACAATGGCGTTTTCGGTGTAGCCCGAGGTAAACAACACGGCCAGCCCAGGCTGACGCTCCGCAGCCTTGCGTGCCAGTTCGGGGCTGCGCATAGGGCCGGGCATCACCACATCGGTGAACAGCAGATCCACCGCGATCCCGCTGTCGATGATGGAAAGCGCGCTTTCGGCATCACGTGCCTTGAGCACGCGATAGCCGAGGTCGACAAGCATCACCACCACGGTCTCGCGCACATCATCGTCATCTTCCGCGACAAGGATGGTTTCATTGCCGCCACGTACGCCGCCCTCGTCCGTCCCGACCGGCCGGTCTTCGCCCTGCATGGAACGCGGCAGGTAAATCTTTACCGTCGTGCCGTGTCCCGGCTCGCTGTAGATCTTCACATGGCCGCCAGACTGTTTGACGAAGCCGTAAACCATCGACAGGCCCAGGCCGGTGCCCTGGCCCTCCGGCTTGGTGGTGAAGAACGGCTCGAACACCTGCGCCAGCACATCCGGTGCAATGCCCGTGCCGGTGTCGGTGACCGCCAACATGACGTACTGGCCCGGTTTCAGATCGCCGTGGGCCCGGGCGTAGGCCTCGTCGAGCAACGTGTTGCCTGCCTCGATCGTGAGCCTGCCCTGCCCACCCATCGCGTCGCGCGCATTGATGGCCAGGTTAAGCAGCGCGTTCTCGACATTGCCCACGTCCACCTGGGTGTTCCAGAGCCCACCAGCGATCACCGTCTCCACTTCGATCGCCTCACCGAGCGACCGGCGCAACAGGTCATCCATCTCGCGGACGAACCGGCCGATGTTCACCACTTTGGGGGCCAGCGGCTGGCGCCGGCCGAATGCCAGGAGCTGTGCGGCCAGGCGCGAGCCGCGGTCCACGCCGGCCATGGCGTTCGCCACGCGGCGCTCGGCACGTGCATTGCCGGCGACATCGGTGGCAAGCAGCTGCAGGTTGCCGCTGATCACCTGCAGCAGGTTATTGAAGTCGTGCGCCACGCCACCGGTGAGCTTCCCGATCGCGTCCATCTTCTGTGCCTGGCGCAGCTGGTCCTGGGTGATGTCGGCCGAGCCGTCACCACCCGGCCCCATCCAGGCCTGGTCGGCATTGCCAGGGCGGAACGTGGCGAGGATGACCGCCTCACCCACCGCCGGGCTGCTCCAGGTTTCCAGTGACACGCGCCACGGCAGGTTGTCGGACGCAGCAACCTCAAGGTCACGAATGCCGCGCGCACCGATCGCCGCAAGCACGGCCTCGATGGCTTCGCGGCCCGCCGGGCTCCAGAACGCGAGGAACGAGTGCCCGCGCAGGCGTTCGCGCGCCCACGCATTTGCGTGCAGCATCGTTCCCGAGGGCGAAAGCGCCACCAGGCCAAAGGGCACCGCATCAAGCGATTGGTTGAGCAGTGCGTGGTCTTGCAGCGTGAACGTCGATGGCATCGAACCGCGTGGTCCTTAGGATGGTGGCTTGGAACGGGCCCGAATCTTAGCCTCGGGCCGCAATCGCTTATGTGTAGACGCTCTTCACATGCCAGGACAGGTATTGATCAAGGCGTGATCAGGGGCTTCGCCAGCGCATTCACGCAACCCATTGAGCAGGAAGCGCATTGGAAAAAATACCCTATATCTTGTGTTGACCTGCCCTGGTCCCAGCTATATCGTGTGTCCCGTTGGTGTCCGAGGCGGCGCGACTGCCCGTCGGACTTAAAAGGGAATCCGGTGTAAATCCGGAACTGCCCCGCAGCGGTAAGTGGAAACGACCCCGTTCAAAGCACTGGCCCTTCGGGGGCTGGGAAGCGACGGGTAGGCAGGGCGGCATGCCGCCCTACGTCCACGAAGTCCGAAGACCTGCCAGCAGCCATGCCCGAAGGGCATGGTTCGTGGTGACGGCTTCCGCGGGGAGGCACGTCGCGGACCGAAGCCCCACGCGCGGCTTCGTCCCCGGCTTTCCCGTCCTTGCCTACCCACATCAAGCCCCGTCCGAGGGAACGGGAGTCTGGACCAGGCCCTGGGGCACGCCAAGCATGACGACGATGGATTCCGCAGCGCGCGAGCGCACCGAGACGGCCGATGCGGCCGCCACCCCCACTACCAGCACCGACAAGGCCCCCGCAGCGGGCTACCGCCAGGACGCCCCACCGGCGTTCGCCCTTACCCCGCCACACAACCCCGGCCAGATGCGCGTGACGAAGCGCAACGGTGGCCAGGAAACCGTGGATGTGAACAAGATCGTGCGCGCGGTGACGCGCAGCGCCGATGGCCTGTTCGCGGTCGATCCCATGCGCGTGGCGCTGAAGACGATCGGCGGCCTGTACGACGGCGCCACCACCCAGGAGCTCGACCAGCTTTCCATCCGCACCTCCGCGGCGCTCACCGCCGAGGAGCCGGAATACGGCCAGCTCGCCGCGCGCCTGCTCTCCGCCTTCATCGACAAGGAAGTGAGCGGCCAGGAGATCCAGTCGTTCTCGCAATCGATCAACATCGGCGGTGAGCTTGGCATCCTCAACGAGCGCCTGCGCGCGTTCGTGACCGCCAACGCACGCAAGCTCAACGATGCGATCGACCTGAACGCCTCGCGCCGCTTCGAATACTTCGGCCTGCGCACGGTGTACGACCGTTACCTGCTGCGCCACCCGACCAAGCGCCACGTCATCGAGACCCCGCAGTATTTCTTCATGCGCATCGCCTGCGCACTCGGCGGCAACGATGTGGCCGAGACGCTGGAGCTGTACCGCATGCTCTCGTCGCTCGAGTACCTGGCCAGCTCGCCCACGCTGTTCAACGCCGGCACGGCGCACGAGCAGCTGTCGTCGTGCTTCCTGCTCGATTCGCCGCAGGATGACCTGGCATCGATCTATTCGAAGTATGGCGACGTGGCCCAGCTCTCGAAGTTCGCTGGTGGTATTGGCCTGGCCTACTCGCGCATCCGTTCGCGCGGCTCGCTCATCCGCGGCACCAACGGCCACTCCAACGGCCTGGTGCCCTGGCTGAAGACCCTCGATGCCTCGGTCGCCGCGGTGAACCAGGGTGGCAAACGCAAGGGCGCCGCCTGCGTGTACCTGGAAAGCTGGCACGCGGATATCGAGGAATTCCTCGAATTGCGCGAAAACACCGGTGACGACGCCCGCCGCACCCATAACCTGAACTTGGCCAACTGGGTGCCCGACCTGTTCATGCGCCGCGTCGAGACCGATGGCGACTGGTCGCTGTTCGATCCAAAGATCGTGCCGCACTTCGTCGATACCTGGGGCGCCACGTTCGAGGCCGCGTACGAAAAGGCCGAGGCCGAGGGCCTGGCCAGCAAGCAGGTGAAGGCGCGCGAGCTATACGCCCGCATGCTGCGTTCGCTGGCGCAGACCGGCAACGGCTGGATGACCTTCAAGGATCGCTCCAACGCCACCAGCAACCAGACGGCAAAGCCCGAGAACGTCATCCACCTCTCGAACCTGTGCACCGAGATTCTCGAGGTGACCAACGAGGGCGAGACCGCGGTGTGCAACCTGGGTTCGGTGAACCTCGCCCGCCACGTCGTGGATGGTGCGTTTGATTTCGAGAAGCTGGCCAGCACCGTGCGCACCGCCGTGCGCCAGCTCAACCGCGTGATCGACCTGAATTTCTACCCGATCGATACCGCGCGCACCGCGAACATGAAGTGGCGCCCGGTGGGCCTGGGCGTGATGGGCCTGCAGGATGTGTTCTTCAAGCTGCGCCTGCGCTTTGATTCGGATGAAGCCCGCGAGCTGTCCACGCGCATCTCGGAAGAGATCTACTTCCACGCGCTGTCGCAGTCCAACGAGATCGCCGAGCGCGACGGTGCCCACCCGGGCTTCGACGAGAGCCGCGCCGCCAACGGCGAGCTCCAGTTCGATTACTGGCCCGCCGCTACGCCGAACGGCAAGGATGGCCGTTGGGCCGAGCTGCGCGAGAAGGTGAAGACGCACGGCCTGCGCAACTCGCTGCTCATCGCCATCGCGCCGACCGCCACCATCGCGTCCATCGCCGGTTGCTACGAGTGCATCGAGCCGCAGGTCTCCAACCTGTTCAAGCGCGAAACGCTCTCGGGCGATTTCCTGGTGGTGAACCGCCACCTGGTCGAAGAGCTGAAGACGCTGGGCCTGTGGACCGCCGATATCCGCGACCAGATCAAGCTGGCCGAAGGTTCGGTGCAAGGTATCAACGTCATCCCGGCCGAGTTGCGCGCGATCTACCGCACCGTATGGGAGCTGCCGCAGAAGGCCCTGATCGACCTGGCCGCCGCCCGCGGTGCCTATATCGACCAGAGCCAGTCGCTGAACCTGTTCATGGAAAACCCGAACATCGGCCAGCTCTCGTCCATGTACATGTACGCGTGGAAGTCCGGCGTCAAGACCACCTACTACCTGCGCTCGCGCCCCGCTACCCGCATTGCGAAGACGACGGTGAGCGCCGCTGCTGCCGCACCGGTCGCGCCGGTGGTGAACACGCAGGAACAGGCCGAAGCCGCGGTGTTCTGCTCGCTCGAGAACCCCGAGTATTGCGAAGCCTGCCAGTAACACACCACCTGGCGCCGCGCGCTCACGCGCTGGCGCTTGCCCTGTAGGAGCGCGCTTGCGCGCGATGGGGGATTGCCGCGAGCGCCCATCGCGCGCAAGCGCGCTCCTACAGTCGATCACCGAATAACAAGAGGCACCTTATGTCCGCTCATCCCATCACCCGTGACGCGCACCTGCTCGATCCGGGCTTCGAACTGACGCTGCGCCCCATGCGTTACCCGAAGTTCTACGAGATGTACCGCGCAGCCATCCGCAATACGTGGACGGTGGAAGAAGTGGATTTCTCGCTCGATGTCACCGATCTCAAATCGAAGATGTCCGATGCGGATCGCCACCTGATCCACCGCCTGGTCGCGTTCTTCGCCACGGGCGACACCATCGTCTCGAACAACCTGGTGCTGAACCTTTACCAGCACGTGAACTCCCCCGAAGCGCGCATGTTCCTGTCGCGCCAACTGTATGAAGAAGCGCTGCACGTGCAGTTCTACCTCACGCTGCTCGATACCTACATCCCGGATCCATCGGAGCGGAACAAGGCGTTCGCGGCGATCGAGAACATTCCCTCGATCCGCCAGAAGGGCGAGTTCTGCTTCAAGTGGATCGACTCGATCCAGGATATCCACCGCCTGGAAACGCGCGAACACCGCCGCCAGTTCCTGCTGAACCTGATCTGCTTTGCCGCGTGCATCGAAGGCCTGTTCTTCTTCGCCGCGTTCGCCTACGTGTACTACCTGCGCTCACGCGGCCTGCTGCACGGGCTGGCCTCAGGTACCAACTGGGTGTTCCGCGACGAATCCGGGCACATGGCCTTCGCCTTCGACGTGGTCCGCACGGTCCGCGAAGAAGAGCCGGATCTCTTCGATGATGAGATGCGCCGCCAGGTCGAGGAAATGCTGGAAGACGCGATCGCCTGCGAAACCCAGTTCGCCGCCGACGTGCTTTCGGGCGGTGTGGCTGGCCTGTCGGTGAACGACATGCGCCAGTACCTCGAATACTGCGCCGACCAGCGCCTGGTCCAGCTCGACATGCCGAAGAAGTACGGCGCAAAGAACCCGTTTGACTTCATGGACTTGCAGGACGTTCAGGAACTCACCAATTTCTTCGAACGCCGCGTTTCGTCGTACCAGGTGGGCGTCCAGGGCGAAGTCGCCTTCGACCAGTCGTTCTGACGGTCAGACGAAACCGGCTGTTGTAGGAGCGCGCTTGCGCGCGATCGGGCCCGCCGCAAGCATCCATCGCGCGCAAGCGCGCTCCTACACAAACCGGGCCCAGCCAAAATTTGCTGCAATGCAGTAAAATGGGGACATCATGAACAAGACCGCCACCATGCTCCCCATTGCCCGCCCGACCGAGGCCCGTGTCCTCGAGATCGTCTTCCCGGACCACACCAACCACCTGGGCACGCTGTTCGGCGGCCAGGCGCTGGCGTGGATGGATAAGGCGGCCTTCCTCGCGGCTTCGCGTTACTCGCGCAAGATCGTGGTCACCGCCCGCTCCGAGCAGGTCGATTTCCACGTGCCGGTCCGCAAGGGCCAGATGGTCGAGCTCATCGCCATCGTGGTCTCCGTGGGCCGCACCTCCATGAACGTGGACGTGGCCATGTACACCGAAGACCTGATCACCGGCGAGCGTGAGCTGTGCACCCGCGGCACGTTCGTCATGATCGCGCTGGACGAGAACCACAAGCCCACCGCGGTCGAGTCGCTGCCCGCTCAGGGCTAAGTCGTCGCAAGATCTTTTGTGGCCGAAGGGCTGGTGCGTTGCCGCACCGGCCCTTCCTGCATGTGGGGCCCGGATTCGCTGCGCCGCCGCAGCCACGCTGGACAAAGGTCGTGTTGCGCACGGGGCGACAACGTGGTTTTACATCGCGGTATCCGTCGCCAAAAACCGGAGCACCGCCATGACCAGGCTCGAACAGCAGCACCTCGCCGTGCAGGTTCCCTTCAAGCAGCGCTACGGCAACTATATCGGCGGGCAATGGGCCGCGCCGAAGAGTGGCCAGTACTTCGAGAACATCACGCCCATTACCGGCAAGGCGTTCTGCGAAATCCCCCGCTCCGATGCCGCTGATATCGATGCGGCCCTGGATGCGGCGCACGCCGCCAAGGACGCCTGGGGCCGCACCGCCGTCGCCGAGCGCGCGCGTATCCTGAACCTGATCGCCGACCGCATGGAGCAGAATCTCGAGCTGCTTGCGCACGCGGAAACCTGGGATAACGGCAAGCCCATCCGCGAGACCATGGCCGCCGACCTGCCGTTAGCCATCGACCACTTCCGCTACTTCGCCGGATGCATTCGCGCGCAGGAAGGCTCGATCGGCGAGATCGACGACGACACCGTGGCCTACCAGTTCCATGAGCCGCTGGGCGTCGTGGGGCAGATCATTCCGTGGAACTTCCCGCTGCTCATGGCGGCTTGGAAGATGGCGCCCGCCCTCGCCGCCGGCAACTGCATCGTATTAAAGCCTGCCGAACAGACCCCAGCCAGCATCCTGGTCTGGGCCGAACTGGTCGGCGACCTGCTCCCGCCCGGCGTACTGAACATCGTGAACGGTTTCGGCCTGGAAGCCGGCAAGCCGCTGGCCTCGTCCAACCGGATCGCCAAGATCGCCTTCACCGGGGAAACCACGACCGGCCGGCTGATCATGCAGTACGCCAGTCAGAACCTCATTCCGGTCACGCTTGAGCTGGGCGGCAAGTCGCCAAACATCTTCTTCGCGGATGTCGCGGCCGAAGACGACGATTTCTTTGACAAGGCGATTGAAGGTTTCGTCATGTTCGCGCTGAACCAGGGCGAGGTTTGCACCTGTCCCAGCCGCGCACTGATCCACGAATCCATCTACGACCGCTTCATGGAGCGTGCGCTCAAACGCGTCGACGCCATCAAGGTCGGCAATCCGCTGGATCCATCCACCATGATCGGTGCGCAGGCTTCCAGCGAGCAGTTGGAAAAGATCCTTTCGTACATCGATATCGGCAGGCAGGAGGGCGCCGAAGTGCTGATCGGTGGTGAACGCAATGCACTCGAGGGTGAGCTGGCCGAAGGCTATTACGTGAAGCCAACCGTGTTCCGTAGCCATAACCGCATGCGCATTTTCCAGGAAGAAATCTTCGGCCCGGTCGTTTCGGTCACCACGTTCAAGACCGACGAAGAAGCGCTGTCGATCGCCAACGACACGCTGTACGGCCTGGGTGCCGGTGTGTGGACGCGCGACGGTAACCGCGCGTACCGTTTCGGCCGCCACATCAAAGCCGGGCGCGTGTGGACCAACTGCTATCACGCCTACCCCGCGCACGCGGCATTCGGCGGTTACAAGCAGAGCGGCATCGGCCGCGAAACCCACCGCATGATGCTCGATCATTACCAGCAGACAAAGAACCTGCTGGTGAGTTACTCGCCGAAGAAGCTCGGGTTTTTCTGAGCGAAGGAGATAGCGACCGTGACAGACGTCGAGAAGGTCATTGCGACGCCAGCGGCGGTCGCTCTCATCGAAAAGCTGCGCGCCCGCCACGGCGCGCTGCTTTTCCATCAGTCCGGTGGTTGCTGCGATGGCTCATCGCCCATGTGCTACCCGCGGGATGATTTCATCGTGGGCGATCGCGACGTGCTGCTGGGCACGATCGGCGACGCCCCGTTCTACATGAGCCCCTCGCAATACGAATACTGGAAGCACACGCAGCTCATCATCGATGTGGTGCCGGGGCGCGGTGGCATGTTCTCCCTGGAGAACGGTGAAGGCGTCCGCTTCCTCACCCGCTCACGCCTGTTCACCGATGGCGAGGTCGAGGCGCTGGTAGCCGCCGGCCGCTTCTAAGCTGCCCGGTCTCCCCCGCCCTATATCTGACAGGCTCGTGCAGGAGCGCGCTTGCGCGCGATAAGGGCCGCGGCAACACCCATCGCGCGCCAGCGCGCTCCTACAGGGACCTGTCATCCAGCCGTAACAACGCAAAAGAGGGTTGACTTAGAGCGCACTCTAAGCCGTACGCTTCCCTCATGCCCACATCCCTGACCATCGCCGAGGCGGCTCTCGCCACCGGCCTGACCACCTATACGCTGCGTTATTACGAGCAGATCGGCCTGATCGACCCGGTACCCCGCCGGGGCGGCCAGCGGATCTACGGTGAGAACGACATGCGCCTCATCCAGTTCGTGCTGCGGCTGCGCGGCACGGGCATGCCCATGCGCGATATCCAGGAGTACGTACGCCTGCGCCGCCTGGGGGAAACCCAGGAAAGCATCGTAGGCCGGGGCGACCTGCTCGAGCGTCACGCCGCGCACCTGCGCGATGAGCTGGTATCGCTCACCGAAACCATCGCGCGGCTGGACGAGAAGATCGCCCTGTACCGCTCCATCTACGGTGCCGACGGCGCGCCTACGCCCGTAAAGAGCGACGCAGCCGGTGGCCCCGGTGACACCATCCCCACCCCCCGGAGGAAGCAAGCATGATCACCCGCAAACTTGGGTCAAACGGCCCCGATGTCTCGGCACAAGGCCTTGGCTGCATGGGCATGAGCGAGTTCTACGGCCCGGGCGATGACGCACAGAACGTCGCCACGCTGGAGCGCGCACTGGAACTCGGCATCACCTTCTGGGATACCTCCGACGCTTACGGCCCGCACACCAACGAAGAACTGATTGGGCGCGTGTTGCAGGGGCGCCGCGACAAGGTGTTCCTGGCTACGAAGTTCGGCATCGTGCGCGACCCGAGCAACCCCGCCGCGCGTGGCGTCAGCGGCCGCCCGGAGTACGTGCGCCAGTCGGTGGAAGGCAGCCTGCGCCGCCTGAAGACCGATTACATCGATCTGTACTACCAGCACCGCGTGGACCGCACCGTGCCGATCGAAGAGACCGTGGGTGCCATGGCCGAGCTGGTGAAGGAAGGCAAGGTGCGCCAACTGGGCCTGTCCGAAGCCTCCGCCGCCAGCATTGCCCGTGCGGCCAAGGTGCACCCGATCTCCGCGCTGCAAAGCGAGTATTCGCTGTGGACGCGCGACCCGGAAACCACCGGCACGCTGGCAGCCTGCCGCGAACACGGCATCGCGTTCGTGGCGTACAGCCCGCTGGGCCGCGGCTTCCTCACCGGCGCAATCACCAAGCCGGATGATTTTGCCGAGGACGACTACCGCCGCTACAACCCGCGCTTCACCGGCGAGAATTTCACGAAGAACCTGGCGATCGTGGAGAAGGTGAAGAGGTTCGCCGCCGACAAGGGCTGCACGCCCGGCCAGCTGGCCCTGGCCTGGGTGCTGGCGAAGGGGCAGGACATCCTGCCGATCCCGGGCACCAAGCGGGTGAAATACCTGGAAGAGAACGCGGCCGCCATGGATGTGAAGCTCAGCGACAGCGAGATCGCCGAGATCGATGCCGTGTTCCCGCCGGATTCGGCGGTGGGCGACCGCTACCAGACAAACATGATGGGTTCGATCAACGCCTGACCCGCGGCCGTATAATGGCGGTTTGTCCCACCCGGCAAACCGCCATGTCGTCCCCCGATCACTCGCCGCTGGGCAAGGCCACCACGTACGCTGACCGCTACGATGCCAGCCTGCTCTTCCCCATTCCCCGCCAGGCCAAGCGCGATGAGATCGGCGTGGATGGCGCCGCGTTGCCTTTCCACGGCATGGACATCTGGAACGGCTACGAGCTGAGCTGGCTGGATCCACGCGGCAAGCCCATGGTGGCGGTGGCGGAATTCCGCTTCCCGGCGACCACGCCCGACATCATCGAATCCAAGTCGTTCAAGCTGTACCTGAACAGCTTTGCCCAGGAGACGATCGCCAGCCGCGATGCGCTGCGCGACGCCCTGGTGCGCGATCTCTCGGCGGCGTCGGGCGGCCCGGTACGCGTGGTGCTGCATGCACCCGAAGAGCTGAACGGCGTGCCGCTGCACGAGCCGGAAGGCGTACTCCTGGATGACCAGGACCTCGATTTCGACAGCTATGGTCCGCCCCGGGCGGATTTCCTGAGCACCCACGAGGGTGATGCCCGCGAGGTGCTGGTTTCGCACCTGCTGCGCTCGAACTGCCCGGTCACCGGCCAGCCGGACTGGGGCAGTGTGCAGATCAGCTACACCGGGGCACCGATCGACCGCGCCGGCCTGCTGCGCTACCTGGTCTCGTTCCGTCGTCACACCGAATTCCACGAGCAGTGCGTCGAACGGATCTTCATGGATCTGCGCGAACGCTGCGCCCCGCGCGAGCTGGCCGTCTACGCCCGCTACACCCGCCGCGGGGGCCTGGATATCAACCCGTTCCGTAGCACCGATGCGGCCGCCGAGCCGGGTAATCCGCGCGGCGCCCGCCAATGATGAACCGTGCATTCATGCACTCTTCATTGGTCTTGCCTTTAGTTGTGTAGCCTGTAACCTGCCGCGGCCGAGGGTTTTGCCTCGACCCGACCATGCATTCGCCCTGTTCTATTTCCGGAATCCAGACATGAAGCTTTCCTTCCGCACGCCTGTCCTCGCCACGGCCACCCTCGCCGGCCTCCTGGTCCTCACCGCTTGCGGCAAGAAGGAAGAGCAGACCAACGCCCCGGCCGCCGCCTCGACGGCTGCTGCGCCGGCCGCCGCTCCGGCTGCCGCCAGCACGGCCCCGGCTGCGCCGGCCGCTGCCACCACCGCCGCCGCTGCCCCGGCCGCCCCGTCGGCCGCCCCGGCCCCGGCTGCCGCCCCGGCCGCCGCTGAATCGCTGAAGATCGGCTCGGTCACCCTGGGCAGCGCCGTGGGCGCCGACAAGAAGGTCGCCAAGGCCAAGACCGCCTTCGCGCCGAACGAAAAGACCATCTACGCCTCGGTCGCCACCGAAGGCACCACCGCCGGCGCCACGCTGAACGCCAAGTGGACCTTCCAGGATGGCGAAACCACCACCACCGTGAGCGACATCAGCCAGTCGATCAGCACGGATGGCCCGGCCGTCACCACGTTCAAGATCCAGAACCCGAACGAGTGGCCGGAAGGCAAGTACAAGGTTTCCATCTCGCTGAATGGCCAGCCGGCCGGCGACACGTCGTTCGACGTCAAGAAGAAGTAAGCAAGCGCCCCACACGAGAGGCAAAGAGGGCGCGGCTTTTGCCGCGCCCTTTTTTTGAGCGTTTTCGCTGCGTCGATCGCGTGCGAGCACGCTCCTACACACGACCTGCGCAGGCTCTTGTAGGAGCGCGCTTGCGCGCGATTCAGCGCACAGGCCGGTCGAGCAACCGGTTCAACAACGGATAGCTCAACGCCTCCGGCTCGGCCTTTCCCATAAATGCCGCCGCCCCTTTCGCGGCACCCGCGTAGGCATCCAGCGCCAGCGCAATACCCGCGCTCAGCCGGCGCGCGCCGGCGTCATAAAGCTCGGCATGCGAAGGGAGCCCCGGCACCAGCATCACGTTCAACGGCATCTCACCCAGTGAGCTCGCCACACGGCGGATTTCATCCACCTTCGCGATGCCGGGCGCGAATAGCCCATCCGCCCCTGCTTCACGGAACAACCCGGCGCGACGCACGACTTCCCCTACCGCCTCATCGCCACTGGCGATCCCGCGCAGGTAAATATCCGTGCGCGCATTGATGTACAGGTCGCGGCCGCCGAGCGCGGCGCGAATCGCCCGAAGCTTCGCCGTGAGTTCGGAAGGATCACGCCCCGCGTCTTCGATGTTGATGCCAGCCACACCCGCATCGACCAGCGAGGCAACAAACCGCCCTACCTCGTCGGGGTCCGTTGAACCGCCTTCTTCGATATCCGCACTGAGCGGCACGGCCAGCACGCGTGCGATGCGCGCCGTAGCCGCCAGGATCTCGCTGGCCGGCAGCTTGTCCCCATCGGGCCAGCCACAGGCCCACGCAACGCCGGCGCTCGTCGTCGCCACGGCGGGCGCGCCGGCGTGCTGGATCGCGATGGCGCTGCCGGCGTCCCAGGCGTTGGGGAGTACTAGCAGGGCACCCGTGCGGTGCAGGTCTCGGAAGCGCGAAGCACTCATGGCAGAGCATCCCTCGTGGAAGAGGGGCCAACGATCCTCCCCTGCCCCGGCGGCTGCAACGCCCGGCCAGGCAAAGGCCTTGTGACTACCTTGCAGAAATCGCTGGCGCGCCCAGTGCGTGTCACGACACGCCCATTCAGGCACCCGCAAGCTTACGGCTCGTGTAGGAGCGCGCTTGCGCGCGATAGGCCCCCCATCAGCCGAAAACCCTAAGTAAACCTACGGTTCGGTTCAGCCCCCGCGCAGCTATGTGAGCAATCCGCCAATACGCGGTGAGCCGTGACCTCACCGTGTGAAGACGGCTCTTTCAGGATCCCAATGCTCGAATGGCACCCAACCTGACGCGGCCAATGCCGTGCGGGCGTTGGCCAGTGAAGGCCGGCACTTTTGATCCGCTTCCCGCACCTCTCGAGGAGAACCCACATGCTTTATTGGGCCGTCGTCTTTTTCATCGTTGCCATTGTTGCTGCCATCTTCGGCTTTGGCGGTATCGCCGCCGGTGCTGCCAGCATCGCCAAGATCCTGTTCGTCGTGTTCCTGATCCTGTTCATCCTGTCGCTGCTGTTCGGCGGCCTGCGCCGCGGGCCTCGCTTGTAACGCGCTGTAACGCACACGCCCCATGGAACGCCCCGGCCACGCGCCGGGGCGTTTCTCTATCTACCGGAGTGGAAGCCATGCGCCTTGTTGCCTGTGCCGCCGTTGCCCTGCTTGCCGTGGCTGCCCACGCCCAACAGCCCGCAAAGATCTCCACGGCCGACACCGATTTCATCCGGCGTGCGAGCAGCGCGGGCCTGACCGAGATCGCCCTGGGCAAGCTCGCCGCGGAACAGGCATCCAGCGATTCGGTGAAGAAGTTCGCTGCGCGCATGGTCGAGGACCACACCCGCACCAACGAGGAGTTGGGCAAGTTGGCAGGCAGCAAGGGCGTGCAGGTAGCGCTCGCCCCGGAACCCGCGCAACAACAGGAAATCGACACGCTGAAGCATCTGGAAGGAGCGAAGTTCGATCGTGCCTATTCCGATGCCATGGTGCGCGACCACAAGCTCGCGACGGGGCTCTACCAGTTGGAGGCAGACAAGGGCGAGGACCCGGAGATTCGGGATTTTGCCCGCAAGCAGCTACCGGTGCTGAAGAAGCACGAGGACCTGGCGGACGACCTTCCGCCGTTCTGAGCAACCGCGGGCGACCGGCGTACACTTCGCCTTTTCGCCATCGGACGAACCGCCATGGGTGTGCCTTCGCTCTCGACGCTGGATGCCTTACCTCGTATCGATCTGCTGGATGGACCCACACCGATCCAGCGGCTGGAGCGCATCGAGCGGGCGCTGGCGCTGCCCGAGCGCGGCATTCGCCTTTACGCGAAGCGCGACGATCTCATGTCGCTGGGCGGCGGCGGGAACAAGCTACGCAAGCTGGAGTATCACATGGGCGGCGCGCTCGCCGAGGGCGTGGATACGGTGGTCAGCGTGGGCGGCGTGCAATCGAACCATGCGCGCCTTACCGCTGCCACATGCGCACGCCTTGGCCTCGCGTGCGAGCTGATCCTTGCGCGCATGGTGCCGCGCGATGGCGACGACTACGAGAAGAACGGCAACGTGCTACTCGATGAGCTTTTCGGCGCGAAGCCGGCGATCCTTCCGCGCGGAGAGAACGCGCTCGATCACGCGAACGCGCGCGCCGAAACGCTGCGCGCAGCCGGCCACAACGTGCTTGTGCTGCCCACCGGTGGTTCAACCCCGCTGGGGGCGTTGGGCTACGCCCGCTGCGCCCGTGAGATCGCGCGGCAGGAAGAAGCTCGCGGCAGCCGTTTCGATCGGGTCATCGTGCCCAACGGTAGCGCGGGGACGCAGGCGGGGCTGGTGGCCGGCTATGCGGCGATGGGAAGGGATACACGCACGATCCGCGCTTATGCCGTGCTCGCTACCGAGGAGCGCGCAAGGGAGGCGGCACGCGACCTGGCAAATGCGGCCCTTGGCCTGCTCGGCAACGAAGGCTCGCTCACGTCGGGCGATATCGAGGTCGATGGCAGTGAGCTGGGTGACGGTTACGGCGTGCCCACCGATGCCATGTTGGCCGCAGTCCGGCTTATGGCATCGCAGGAAGGCGTGTTGCTGGATCAGGTGTATTCGGGCAAGGCGTTTGCGGGGTTGCTGCGCGATTTACGCAGTGGCGTGGTTCGCGAGGGTGAGGATGTGTTGTTCGTGGTGACGGGTGGGACGCCGGGGTTGTTTGCGTATCGTGAGGTGTTTGGGTAATCGTGGATCGCGCGCAAGCGCGCTCCTACACAAGACCTGCGATCCATGATGCCTCAGGGTAAGGTCACCCGCGCGATCAACCCACCACCCGCGCGGTTCGCCAAGCGTAAATCGCCACCAATCGAGCGCATCAGCTGCACGGCGATCGCCAGGCCCAGGCCTGCGCCACCGGTATCACGGCTACGCGAACCCTCCAGCCGGTGGAAGGGCTGGGTGACGTTCTCCAGCTCGGATTCGGGAATACCCGGCCCGCGATCCGCCACGGTAATCGACAACACGCCCTCCGCGCTCCGGCAACTCGCCACCTCCGCAGTGCCGCCATACTTGATCGCGTTATCAATCAGGTTGGTCAACACGCGGCGCAGCGCACGCGGCCGCACCATGGCGGCACCATGCGCCAGCTCGTCCAGCACAACCGGCTGGCCCACGTCCTGGTAATCGAACACCAGGCTTTCGATAAAGGCCGCTGGGTCCATCTTCACCGGCGCTTCGTCGCCACCGTGCGCGCTACGCGCGTAGGCAACACCTTCGCGCACCAGGTGCTCCATCTCTGCCAGGTCATCCAGCAGGCGCTCGCGCTCCGGGGCGTCATCAAGCGATTCCACGCGTAAACGCATACGTGTGATCGGTGTCTGCAAATCATGAGAGATGGAAGCCAGGATATGCAGGCGCTCCTTCAGGTAACGGCCAATGCGATCCTGCATGGCGTTAAACGCCACCGCAGCCTTCGCGACTTCGGTGGGGCCCTCTTCGCTCATGTGGCTCGGGTCCGCGGTGGGCGACATGGATGCCGCGGCACTGGCGAGCTTCGCCAGCGGTCGCGTGGCGAGCCTTACCGCCAGCCACGTGGCGGCAAGCAGCACCACCATCTGCAACAGGAAGACGAACGGAAGCCAGTCGGCCATGGCCGGTGGATGGGGGTTCACCTCGAGGGTAAGCGGTGCGCCGTCGCGCAGCGTGAGGTGCACCTGGTAGCGCTCGGGCTTCATCGACACCGTTTGTGCGTGCACGCCGTAGGCCGCCCCCACCTCGCGGGTGATGCGCTGGGTGACGTCACGCGAGCGCTCGGTGGTGAGCGGCTGCCCGGGCTCACCGGGGCCCAGGATGAAGAAGTAGTTGTCGCGCCGAAGGCGTGGCAGCCACCGGGCGCGCTCATTCGCTGGCAACCGATCCAGGATGGCGACCGATGTGCCGACCTCATGTTCAAGCGTATTGAGCATGACCGTCGTCGCACTCTGGTAGCGCTCGATGGCCGAGAGTCCGAACGAAACACCATAGGCCAGCAACAGCCCGGAGAAGAGGATGAGCGAAAGCCGCGAGGCCATGCTCCGCGGCAGCCACGCCAGCGTGGCGCGCGTCATGCACCACCCTCGGCGACGGTGACCGGCATGCTGAACACGTAACCTTCGCTGCGAACCGTCTTGATATACGCCTGCTCCTTCGCATCATCCTGCAGGCGCTGGCGCAGGCGGCTTACCTGCAGATCGATGCTGCGATCAAACAATTCAGCGTCGCGGCCCTGGGTCAGGTTCAGCAACTGGTCGCGGGTGAGCACGCGTTGGGGATGGTCCAGAAATACGCGAAGCAAGCGGTATTCCGCGCCGCTCAGCGAGATCACGGTGCCTTCTTCGTCAAGCAGGTGGCGAGCCGTGGTATCGAGCCGCCACGTGCCAAACGCCAGCATCTCGGTCGCTTCGGTAATGCGCAGGTTCGGCGGCAGCATGCGCGTTCGACGGATCACCGCCTTGATGCGCGCCAGCAGCTCGCGCGGCGAGAACGGCTTGGTGAGGTAATCATCGGCGCCCATTTCCAGGCCAATGATGCGATCGGTTTCATCGTCCCGCGCGGTGAGCAACAGGACGGGAATGGCCTTGTGCTTGCCCGCGCGCAGGTTGCGGCACAAAGCCAGCCCGTCATCGCCCGGCATCATGATGTCGAGCACCACCAGGTCGAATGCCGAGGCTTCGAGTTGGGTGAACATCTCACGCCCATCCGCGGCGGCCGTGGCGCGCAGGCCGTTCTTGCGCAGGTAATCGACGACGCCCGTGCGGATGCCGTGGTCGTCGTCGACAACGAGGATATGGTCGATATGTTCCATGCGGTTGCTTCGTCTCGTTCAAGCCAGGTGGTTCATCGCGCGTATCAGCCCTTGCCCAGCAGCTGGCGCACCTTTGCTTCGGTGGTGTCGTAGTTTCCCTCGCCGAAGTGCTGGTACACAACGTGGCCTTGCTGGTCCACGAGGTACAGCGCCGGCCAGAACTGGTTATTCCAGGCGTTCCAGGTAGCGTTCTCGTTATCCACCGCCACCGGCCAGTCGATGCCGAAGCGGCGGATGGCCGCCTTGACGCTAGCCGGGTCGCGCTCCTCGTCGTACTCGGGTGTGTGTACGCCAACAACCACCAGGCCGTCGTTCGCGTACTTGTCGTAAAGCTCCTTGGTGTGCGGCAGTACGTGCAGGCAGTTGATGCATTCGTTGGTCCAGAACTCCACCAGCACCACCTTGCCGCGCAGGTCCTTCATGCTGAGCGGCTGCGAATTGAACCAGTGGTCGATACCGGTGAACTCCGGCGCCATGCCGGCGGCAGGCGCCTGATCGCCGGCGCGGGCGATGCCGGATAGCCCCGGCCAGGCAGCCGCCAGGCCGACGCCCAGCGCGAAAACGGTAAGCACTCTAAAGAAAACGTTCATGGTGGCCTCGGGTCAGGTGGGTACGGCTTGCATTAAAGGCGTGCCGTTTGTCCCGGGGATGTCCTGCGAGGGGGCTTTTTGTATCGAAACGTACAAAGCCGGCGGCTTTGTATCGAAACGTATCCAGACGGGCGCAGGACACATTGCGATGCGATTTGGCGCGGGTGGCGACACAAGCGGGATACGCCCGGACGTTTTCATGTGCACCACCGGCTGACACCAGCCACCCACTGCACAAGGACACGACCATGAGCCAGATCGATACCGTTCTCTACACCGGCAAGACCCGCACCACCGGCGGCCGCGACGGCCGCGCCACCAGCACCGACGGCGCCCTGGATATCAAGCTCACCCCGCCGGGTGGCCATGGCGGCGGCACGAACCCCGAGCAGCTGTTCGCCGCGGGCTGGTCCGCCTGCTTCATCGGTGCCATGGGCCTGGCCGCCGCCGAACGCAAGATCCGCCTGCCGCAGGACACCGCCGTGCAGGCCGAAGTGGACCTGGGCACCGGCGCAGGCGGCTACTTCCTGCAGGCCCGCCTCAACGTGAGCCTGCCCGGTATCGACGCCGAGACGGCCCAGGCCCTGATCGAAGCGGCTCACCGCACCTGCCCGTACTCCAAGGCCACCCGTGGAAACATCGACGTCGCCATCCAGCTCATCTGATCCCCCTGCCCGAACCCACCAAGGAACCCCCCATGACCCGCACCTACAGCACCCTTGCCGCCACGCTCGCCCTCGGCCTCGCGGCCATTGCCGGCGGCGCACATGCCGATGAAGCGAAGAAGCCGATGGAGAAGTGCTACGGCGTGGCCAAGGCCGGCCAGAACGACTGCGCCGCTGGCGCCGGCACGAGCTGCGCCGGGACGTCCAAGACCGATTACCAGGGCAATGCCTGGAAGCTGGTCGATAAGGACACCTGCGTCACGATCAAGACCCCGAAGGGCCACGGCACCCTCGAGGCGAAGGCGTGAGTGCCTTTGTACCCGCCGTTCGCAAGGCACCCGCGGCAACAGGCTTGCTGTCGCGGGTGATTCCCGAAAGTGCGCTGCTGCTCGTGGCGCGCCTGGGCATCGCGGCGGTGTTCTTCCAGTCCGGCCGCACCAAGGTCGAAGGCTTGCTCACCATCAAGGCCTCCACGTATGACCTGTTCGAATCGGAATACGCGCTACCGCTGATTCCTTCGCACGTTGCCGCGCACCTGGCGACCTATGCGGAGCACGTGTTTCCGATACTGCTTCTGCTTGGCCTGTTCACCCGCACCTCGGCGTTCGCATTACTGGCGATGACCACGGTCATCGAGGTGTTTGTGTACCCCGACGCATGGCCCACGCATCTGTCCTGGGCGGGGCTGCTACTCCCGCTTATCGCACGCGGCGGTGGCACCTGGTCGCTCGACCAGCACCTTTTCCCACCGCGCCGCTAATACCCCCTTTCCCACCACCGCAGGCTTACCCACCATGCGTAAGAGCATCCTCTTCGCGCTGACCGCGCTCGCCCTGGGCACCGGCTCGGCCAGCTTCGCCACCGATGCCACCCCCGCCCCAACCGGCGTGAAAAACATCGTGATTGTCCCTGGCGCCTTCGTCGATGGCTCCGGCTGGCGCGTCGTCCACGACATCCTGATCCACAAGGGCTACCACGTGAGCGTGGTGCAGCCGCGCATCGAAACCCTGGCCGATGATGTCGACCAGACCCGCGAGCAGATCCGCAAGCAGGATGGTCCGGTCGTGCTGGTGGGCCACAGCTACGGCGGTGCCGTGATCACCCAGGCCGGTGCCCGCGACAAGGTCGCCGCGCTGGTCTACGTCTCGGCCCTGGTGCCGGAAGTGGGTGAGAGCGTATCGCAGCTGGTCGGCTCCATGCCCGCCCCGAGCAACGATATTGAAGCAACCCGCGACGACCACCTGTTCTTCAACGAAGCAAAGTTCGGCACCGATTTCGCCGGTGACCTCACGAAGAACCGCACCGATTTCATGGCCGTCTCGCAGGTGCCTGCCGCCAAGGCCGCTTTCAACGCCACGCTGCCCGTCGCCGCATGGCACACCAAGCCCACCTGGGCCGTCGTCAGCACCCAGGACCACGCGCTCAGCCCCGATCTCCAACGCTGGATGTACAAGCGCGCCCATGCGCACGTGACCGAGGTGGAAGGCAGCCATGTCTCGTACATCTCGCAGCCGGAGAAGGTCGCCGCGGTGATCGAAGAAGCCGCGCGCGACGCGAAATAAGCGCAAGCAACACCCCCAAGCCCTACGCCATTCCACTTCCGGGAGACACACCTGATGAATACCACCGCCACCAAGTCCCGCTCGACCTTCGCTGGCGCCGCCGCGCTGGTCGCCATCGCCATCGCTCAGTTCGCCACGCCGGCGCACGCCGCCGACAAGCCCGCCGCTGCGAAGGAAGAGCTTTCGCGCTGCTATGGCGTGAACACCTGCAAAGGCACCAGCCTCTGCGCCACCGCCAAAAACGACTGCAAGGGCCTGAACACCTGCAAGGGCCAGGGCGTGGTCGTGAAGCTGCCCAGCGAGTGCAAGGCCGCCGGCGGCACGCTGACCGAGCCGCAGTAAGCCACCTTCCTGCCGGCGATATCCCAGGCCCTTGTAGGAGCGTGCTTGCACGCGATCCCGACACCCTCGCAAACCCCATCGCGCGCAAGCGCGCTCCTACAGGAGGCATGACATGACAACATCGATTCCCACCTTCGCCGGCTATGGCCTTGGCCTGCGCAAGGAGCACTACCGCGATTTCCTCGAGGGCAACGTCCCGGTGGATTTCGTCGAGGTGATCTCGGAAAACTTCATGGTGGATGGCGGCCAGCCACGCGACATTCTCCGCCGCATCCGCGAGAAGCACCCGGTCGCCATGCACGGGGTTTCCTTGTCGATCGGGTCGTCCGATGGCCTGGACCGCGACTACCTGCGCCGCCTGCGCGCACTGGCCGACGAGATCCAGCCACTGTTCGTTTCCGACCACCTGAGCTGGTCGCGCGTCGCCGGCTTTTCATCGCACGACCTGCTGCCCGTGCCCTACACCGCCGAAGCACTCGCCATGGTCTGCCGCAACATCGATATGGCTCAGGAGGCGCTGGGCCGCCCCATGCTGTTTGAGAACCCCTCCAGCTACGTGGCGTTTGAAGGCGCCGAGATGGCGGAGTGGGAGTTCATCGACGCGATGGCGCGGCGCACGGGCTGCGGGCTGCTGCTCGACGTGAACAACGTCTTCGTCAGCGCACACAACCATGGATTCGATGCACACGCCTTCCTTGCCGGCATCCCTGCCGCACATGTCCGCCAGATCCACCTGGCCGGGCATACCGAAGGCCCCGGCTTGTTGATCGATACGCACGATCAGCCGGTATGCGATGACGTGTGGTCGCTCTATGCCACGGCACGCTCGTTGCTGGGCGATGTCGCCACCATGATCGAGCGCGATGATGCGATCCCGCCGCTACCCGAGTTGCTGGACGAGCTCGGCATCGCCCGCGCCATCGGCTACCACGAAGATGCGCGCAGGGAGGCGGCATGAACCTCGCCACGCTACAGGCTCGCTTCCGCGAATGGCTGGTGACGGGTGACGAGGCCGACGCTGCGGCATTTGGCGCGGGCGCCACGCCTGGCCTCAACGTCTACCAGAACAACTACCGCCTGCAGCTGACGGGTTGCCTTGAGGTCAGCTACCCGCTGCTTCGCCGGTTCATCGGTGAGGAAGCCTTCCGCGTCGCCGCCATCACCCATATCGACCAGAATCCACCGCGAGGGTGGACGCTTGATCATTATGGTGCTGACTTCGCCGCGACATTACGAACGCTCTATCCACACAATCCTGACCTTGACGAACTTGCATGGATCGAATGGATGCTTGGCGAAGCCTTTGTGGCAAAGGATGTCGCCGTGCTATCTCAAGACATGTTGGATGGCGTTGACTGGGATGCGGCGACGCTGGTGTTGTCGCCCAGCCTGCGGATCCGCCGCGCCGCCACGAATGCCGACGACGTATGGGCGGCGCTTCGTGATGGCCAAGAGGACATCGAGAGCGAGATGTTTTCCTCGCGCGCTGGCTTTGCCATCTGGCGCCAGGACAACCTCTCCCGCCTGCGCCGCATGGACGATATCGAGACCAGCGCGCTATTCGGTCTGGGCAGTGATCCTGCGTTCGGGGCGCTGTGCGATAGCCTCGTCGAAAGGCTGGGCGAAGCAGAAGGCATACAACGTGCGGGGCAGCTACTCGCCGCGTGGTTGGCCTCCGGCATCGTCGTAGGTATCGTCATGAACGAATCAGACGGCCGCTGACAAGGCCCTCGCAGCCTTGGGCCCCCGCTTATCGGCCAGGAACGGCGACGACCGCACCCGCGCCATGGGCGAACAAATCATCATTCGGCTGCGGGCCGATCTGGCGCTTTGGCCGGCGGGGGAACGGCTTTACGTTGCTGGCATGGCGAGTACGGCTGAGGATATCCAGCAGGAACGCGACCACCTCCGGCCCGCGGCCGTGGAAGGCCAGTTCGACCGGGCGGCCGCCGAGGGCCTCGATGTGGGTCTCGAAGAACCACGCCCAGACCTGGGCGCGGTCGGGCTCGATGAGCTCGGCCAGGGTGACGATGCGGCGAATAATTCCGTAATGCATGGCGGGGGGACGCCCTTGGGGGGAACGTGCATGGTCCCCGGGGCCACATTGCCAGAACATTGCCGCCCCTTCAGGGGCCACCCGGTACGATTTAGCTTACGTTAGGTGTGGGCGGGCCATGCGGATACTCCTGGTTGAAGACGAAACCGAACTGGCGGACGCCTTGCGTACGGCGCTGGAGCAGCATGGGCTGGTGATCGATGTGGCGCCAAACCTGCTCCAGGCCAGCGAGGCCTTGCGCCTGTGCGTGCATGACCTGGTGGTACTCGATCGCCAACTGCCCGATGGCGATGGGGTCACCCTGATCGCAAAGGCGCGGGAATGCCTGCCCGGGGTTCCCGTGATCGTACTGACCGCTCGTGGCTCGCTCGCGGATCGCATTGCCGGCCTGGATCTCGGCGCGGACGATTACCTGGTGAAGCCCTTCGCGGTCGAGGAACTGCTTGCGCGCATCCGCGCGGTGTCCCGCCGCCAGTCGCCGCGTGATATTCCCCGCGCCACCATCGCCAACCTGTCGTTCGATTTCGGTGCGCACGAGGCCTTCATCGGCCCGACGCCACTGCGGCTGCCGCGGCGCCAGCTTCTCGTGCTGGAGGCCTTGTGCCTGCGTCATGGCCGCACGGTCTCGCGCAATGACCTGCTCGAAGCGGTGTACGACTTCGATGATGAGATCCAGTCCAACGCACTGGATGCCCACATTTCCAAGCTGCGCCGCTCGCTGGATGACGCAGGTGCGGAGGTCGATATCCACGTGATTCGTGGTATCGGCTACTTGTTGCGGAGCAAGGTGCAGCATGTCAAGACACGGTAAATCCCTGGCATGGCAGCTCACCCTGCGCATCGTCCTGCCGCAGGGCCTGATCATGATGGCGGCGTTCCTGATCCTGGGCTACCAGATTCATCGGGACAGCGTGTCGTACGTGGCTCCGAAGCTGGTCGAAGAAGTGCAGGATTCGCTGGTCCCCGCGCACGACGGCGGCATCACCCTCTCGCCAACGAAGGCCTTGCGTGAAGCCATGCAGGGCTACCCCGACCTGTGGATCGTGGCTCGTGATGAAGCAGGCCACACTTACCAGCAGGGCACGCCGCCTGCCAGCCTTTCGCCCCTGATCGATCGACTCGACCGTCTTGCTGCCTCCGACATCCACGGCTCGCGCGCGCCGTATACCGACACGGCCGCCATCCGCGTGGTGGCATGGAAGTTCCGCAAGGTGCACTTCATCATGGGCGGGGCATCGACAACCTCGGCAGGCGGGCTCACCACCATGGTCGCGGATTACCTTACCTGGCGCCTGTTGCTACCGACGGTATTGGCGACGTTGATCATCGTGCCGATCATCGTGCGCCGCTCCATGCGCAGCGTGAGCGCGGTGGCACGGCATGCCGATGCGATCGACGTGGAAAAGCGCGGCGCAAGGCTCGCTGACCAGACTGTACCCCATGAGATCCAGCCCCTCGTTCGCGGCTTCAACGCCGCATTGACTCGTGTGAGCGAAGGTTACGACGTGCGCGACCGCTTCCTCGCCAGCGCGGCACACGAGCTGCGTGCACCGATTGCCATCCTGCGCACGCGCATCGAGGCCATGGACCCCGGCCCTGAGCGGACGCGCCTCATCGGCGACGTCGCGCGGCTATGGAACCTGGCGGAGCAGCTGCTTGACCTGCAGCGCTTCAATGGCGACGCCGCGGCGTGCCAGCGTCTCGACCTTGCCAGGCTCGCCTCCGATACGGTGGCCGACATCGCACCGGTTGCCGTGGAATCAGGCAATGACATCGCCTTCGACGGGCCGGGCACACCGGTATGGGTGAAGGGCGATGCACTCGCGTTATCGCGCGTGCTGATGAACCTGATCCAGAACGCGATGATGCATGCGGGCGACGAAGGCACGATCAGCGTGGCGGTGAACGCGTTCGGCGAGCTTTCCGTCACGGACGAAGGCCCTGGCGTCCCCCTGGAAGAACGCGACCGCATCTTCGAACCCTTCTACCGGACCCGCCCGAGCAGTACGGGCACGGGGCTCGGCCTGCATCTTGCGCGGCAGGTGGTGGAGCGCCATGGCGGCAGCATCGACGTGGCTGATGTCGAACGTGGCGGGGCGTGCTTCAGGGTGCGGCTACCGCTCGCTGACTGACCGTTGCATCATGCCTCCGGCAGCTCTCCGTTCCGCTCGAGCCGAAGAGCAAGCCGGGCCGTGCGCCGTGATGTACGCGGCTACCAGACTTCCACTTCATAAATCCGCGTGGCGGGATCATCCGTCTGCGTCGGCTTTGTCACGTCGAGCTCGACGTAGCGGGCCTGCATTGGCGTGATGCGGTGCTCAGTGACGCTGGCAGTATTGGCCGTCACATCAACCACCGATTTCCAGTCCTGGCCGTCCTGGGATACGCGCACGGTGAACGCTCGCGTGTTCATCTCGTTGGGCTCGTCACCCGCACCGGCATGCCTGATCGTGAAGCCCGACACCTGCTCCACCCGCCCGAGGTCGATCCTGAGCCAGCTCGGGACCTCCTTAGTGCAGAACTTATCCTGAGTCTTGCTGGCCAGCTTCCCATTCACCGCCTTCACGGCTTCCTCGCCAGGTTTACAGATGGGCGATCCGGTGACGGCCTTGCCAAGCGCGAGATCGACATGCGCCGCATGGGAAGTCATGGACATGCCGAGAAGGCCGGCAACGACGAGGCATGCGAATGTTTTCATGAACGAACGCCTCGAAGATCCATTCCTGCCAGCTCCTGCTTGGCAACCCGGGCGGTCTTGTGATTTCCGTCGTGACTCCACCCCGGCGGCATGACGAGATACATGAATTTGTTGCGTATGCCGGGCGCATGCCAGACATCCTTGCCGAGCAGGTAGAACTCACCCAGGTAAGCATCCGTCACGCTGTACGGCTTCATCGGGCGAGTGATGCCGTACTCGATCTGCACGTCATCGCGCTCTTCAATGTACGTACCGAACAACCGATCCCATATCGGAAGCAGGTTGCAGAAGTTGGTGTCCATGTACACGACATTGCGGGCGTGGTGCACGCGATGGTGCGATGGCGTGAGGATGATGCGATTCAACACGCCGAGCCTGCCGTTCTTCAGTACATTTTCGCCGACGTGGATGAAGCTGCCCCAGAAGCCATCGATAATCATGATCAGCACGAGCAGTGGCGGGCTCACGCCAAGGACCATGCAGATGGTGGTGCGCACGAAGTCCGCGTAGGCGGCCTCCAGGAAGATATGCGAGTAGTTGACGCTCATGTTCATCGCCACGGGGGCGTGATGCGTGGAATGCAGGCACCACAGGATCCGCACCTTGTGCGCGAGGAAGTGATAGACGAAGTGGGAAAGCTCCCAGGCGACATAGCCGTAGAGCACGCCGTACCACGTCAGGCCCGCCTGGAAGAGTGCGAAACGCTGGAACAGGCCGATGCACAGCCCGACCACGGCGATGGTGATGAAGCTGCCGATGAACCGGTTGAGCACCATGACCAGCAAGGGCACCTGGTAATGCTCGCGCCTGAAGGTCTTCAGGGCGACGCTGCGCAGCAACTCGAAGATAAGCAGCAGGGGCAGGATCGGGTTGAGCGCGGCGCCGAACCCATCCACCGTGAGCAGCGCGCGGTAGTCACCCCTGGCGATCAGCTCGAGCAACGGGCCGAGCCCGAAGAAATCGAGCACCTGGCCATGGAGCCATCCGATCACATCCATCGTAAGCACCGCCCCCAATGTGACTGAACGTTCGGTTTAACACGATCTAATAGTCACATCAAGGCGAGTCCGGGATGGGTGTGACGGTGATCCTGTTAATGCTCCTGCAAAGGCTTTCCTGCAGCGGGAATCCATGTCGAGAGGCGCAGCAGGGCCGACGCGCGCGCGGCGTCGATCGGTTCGGGGCGCGTCTGTGCCGACAACGAGGCACGCGTTTTCTGCCCAAGAAAGTAGGCGACGCGTTCGGCGTTGGCACCCGATGGATGCGGGAGGCCTGCAAGAACCTGCTCCGGCCTGAGCAGCCCCTGCGCAACGACACGGTCGCACGCGACCTGCGCCGCGGTGCCGAACGGGATAAACATCGCATGGGTGAGATGCGTGCACTCAAGGGCGAAGTAGCTATCGATTTGCGCCAGGAGGAACGGGTTGCGCTCGACGCCAGCGCCGTTGAAGTTCTTCGCGCCGACGAACACGGGATACCGCAGCGCCGCGGAAAAGTGCACGAGGTCGGTGTGCGTGGTCCAGAGTTCTGCGGTGGAAGCGATATCCAGCTGGGTCGCGACACCGAGGAAGTCGAGCATCCGCACAAGCGTGCGGCGAATGGGCCCCGACCAGCTCGCGGCGTGTTTGGCCGCGGCCGCGGCGCTCACGTCGTCGCTACCCGCGAGCAGTTCGCGCCGCGCCGTCTCCAATGCCACCAATGCCTGGGCCCGCCCCGGGGAAAGGCCGACCAGGACCAGCCGTGCGTCGGGATTCAGGTGGTCGAACGGGGCGTAGTAAACGGCATGGCGGGCATCGTTCGCCATGCGCAGGGCATCTGGCAACGGCAGGTGCGCGGCAAAGTCCAGCGCCGGATCCCTCAGGATGCCTTCGTAGCGATGGAACAACGGCAGGGAATCGGTAGCCATGCGTCGTGGCCGGCCGCGAAAGCGGCGAAGAATGGCGCGCCCGGAGGGATTCGAACCCCCGACCAATGGCTTCGGAAGCCACTACTCTATCCGGCTGAGCTACGGGCGCGTATCTGAGCGGACCGGCATTGTAGCCGTATTGGCCGCCGCTGGCCTAGCCTTGGTTGTCAGGCACGGACTACGGCGGGTTCAGCGCCCGCCGCCACGGCGCGTAGGGCTTCCCGGTAGCGCCGGCTGCAGGGCAGTACCGTCCCATCGGCCATGTGCAGGCGGGCCTCGCCGGCGTCCAGCGGCTCGATCGAGGTCACCTGGGCCAGTTGCACCACGTAGCTGCGGTGGGCGCGTACGAACACGGCGGGGTCCAGCTTGGCCTCCAGCGCGGCGAGCGTGCTGCGCAGCGGGTAATCACGGCCACGTACCCGCAGGTTCACGTAGTTTCCCGATGCCTGGGCCCATTCGATATCGGCCGTGGCCACCAGAAAGTCGCGGCCCAGCTTGCGCACCAGGAAGCGTTCGGGGCGGTCGACCGGCTCCACGGGCACCCCTTCATCGGGCTCCGCCAACAGGCTCGCCTCGCCTTTCATTTGCCGGCCGAACCATTCCACCGCGTGGCTCAGGGTGACGATAAAGAAAAACGTGCGTACGTCTTTCAGGTATTCATAGACGAACTGGAGCAGCAGATTGCCGGGATCGTACCGGTCACCGCCCAGTGTGTATCCCAGCAGCCGCAGCAGATCCATGCCAGCGATATGCAGCACGCACCACACGACGCTGCCTGCAACGTAATACGGCACGTAGCGCCGCCACGTGTCGGTGTGCAGGGGCCAGCGATCGCAGGCCATGAGCAGGAAGGGCAGGAGCAGCAGCGAGACCAGCGGGCTGCTAACCTCGTTGATGACGATGTGCCACGTGGTGACGGGCACGTGGTAGCGATCGGCATCGATCCGGTTGGTCAGCACGTTGCCGATCGCGGCGGTGCCGAAGATCACCCCCCAGAACAAGAACATGAGCCAGCGCCGGCGGCGGTGGGCGGCGTCGAGTTGCTGGCCGGGGGGCGTGGGCGTCGGTTCCATGACCGGGAGTGTAGCTCTTGTGCGGGGGCATGCCTGCGCGCAATGGCGGCCTGCGGGAAACCCTATCGCGCGCAAGCGCGCTCCTACAGGGGATGCGCCACGCGGGTTAAAAAAAAGGGCCCCTTGCGGGGCCCTTTCGTGCTTATTTTGCCTTGTACAGCTGGCTCAGCCAGTCGGGCTTGCTGCTGTCGCGCTCGAGGTGCGGGTACATCAGGCCATCGTGGTATTCGATCTTGATCGTCTTGTAGGTGTCGAAGTTCTTCACCAGCAGTTCGATCGGGGCCGAGGTGCCCTTTGCGGCGGTCACGGCATCCTTCAGCGCATCGCCGTCGAATTCCTTGCCGTTCACGGCCACGATGTGCATACCCGGCGAGAGACCGGCGTTGAAGGCCGGGCTATCCCAGCGCACGTCGGAGATGTCGCCCTTCGACGACACGCCGAAACCGGCCGAGTAGGTCAGGTCGGTGTAGTGGCGGCGGGCTTCGAACGCCTTCACGGCTTCCGACGGCTTGTCGTTGTAGACCAGCTTCCAGCCACCACGCTCGATACCTTCAAGGTCGCCCTTGTGGCCATCGACGCGATCGCGCAGGTACTTCGCCCAATCGTACGGCGCGATGCCGTTGAGGGTCGAAGCCACTTCGTCGAAGGTGTACGGGTTGACCTTCCAGTCACCGTCCTTCATGCCGAAGAACGCCTTGGCGAAATCATCCAGCGAGCGCTTGTTCTTGGTCAGTTCGCGCAGCTTCGTATCCACGTCCAGCCAGATCATCTGGCCGCCCGAATAGTAGTCTTCGCTCATCTGGTAGTTGCGGTACGAGAGCGGGCGGCGCTGGGCGATCGTCGGATCGTTGGTCGTATCCTGGATGTTGCGCCAGGACAGGCCCGGGCGGCCCTTGTCGTAGGTAGCGGCAACCAGCGCGAGCAGGTCACGCGCCTGGTCCTGCGAGACGAGGCCCGAACGGGCGGCAACCACGTTGCCCCAGAACTGCGTCTGGCCTTCGTAGACCCACAGCAGGCTGTCGCCCATCGGGACATTGAAGCTCGGGGTCGACAGATCCGCACCGCGACGGTACTTGCCATCCCACGAGTGGTTGTACTCATGGGCCAGCAGGTCACGGCCCAGCCAGCTCTTGTCCCACTCGGTGAAGTAGTTGGGCGAGGCGCTGTTTTCCGAGGAGCGGTGGTGCTCCAGGCCGATGCCGCCGAGCTTGTCGGTCAGCGCCAGCAGGAAGTCGTAGTGGTTGTAGTGACGCGCGCCGTACAGCTTGTCCATCTGCTTGACGAGGTTACGGTGGATCTCGAGCGCTTCCGGCTTGATCTCCAGCGACTTGGCGCTGTCGGCCACGATGTTCAGGTGTACCGGCGAGCGGCCGTTCGGATCCAGGTCCACGCGCTTGAAGTAGCGGCCGGCGAAGATCGGCGAATCGACCAGGTCGTCGAAGTTGATGTTCTTGAAGGTGACGGTGTCGCCGTCCTTGCTGGCCTGCTCAAGCGCTGTACCGAACTGGAAGCCGGTCGGCAGCTTCACCGATGCCTCGAACTGGACCTGGTCAGCGCGGTAGCCAGCCGGGTACAGGGCCACCTGGTTCCACTGGACGTTGACGATGTCCGGGGTCATCACGATGCGGCCCTGGCGCGTGTCCTGCGGGGTCAGGGTCTGGAATTCCAGATCCACCGACGAGGCGCCGGCGGGCACGTCCACGTGGAAGGCGTAGACGTTGTACTCGTCACGGGTCCATTCCAGGCGCTGGCCGTTGGCCTTGACGATCAGGCCGGCGAACTGGTCGATCGGGCCGGTCGGCGAGTGGTGGCCGGGGATCCATTCCGGGAACAGCAGGGTCAGCTTGCCGGGCTGGGCCGGCACGGTTTCCTTGACGCGGAAGATGCGGTGGTCGGTATCCGTGGCATCGACGACGACCTTGACGGTGCCGTTAAACGGGCCGTCCTTGATGGCCGGGACATCATCCGCAGCGAAGGCGGCCGTAGCGCCGATACCGGCCAGGGCGGCCAGCAGCGCGGAAGCAAGAAGGGTGGATTTCAAAAGATTCTCCCGTGGAGCGTGTGGATCGCCGGGCCGTCCTGCCTGCGAGTGGGTACGCGCGGTCCCCTGCGGTCCGCGCAAGCCCCCGATGCTAAAGGTCACGGTACGGGGTCTCCCTATGCCAGAGGTCACGGGACCGGGAATACCTGTCATGGCATCGCAAGTTAAAACGACGTAAAATCCTGCTGCCCACAGGGGGCACGCCAGCGAAGGGGCTGGCGGGGACATTTCAAGGACTCAGGGACAACTCATGCAAAAGGTTCTGCTCTCGGTGGCTGCGGCCGCCGCAATTTCGTTCGTTTCGCTCTCGGCCAGCGCCGCGACCCATGACGGCGCGTTCATTGGCGTCAATGGTGGTGGCTCGCAGTTCGACATCAGCCATTCCAATTTCAGCGACAAGAACGACACGGCTTACGGTGCCGTTACCGGTTATCGCTGGGTCGTCGACCGCCCGTTCGCGATTGGCGTCGAAGTTGGCTACGTGGACCTCGGCAAGATGACCGCCGTCAGCAGCATCGATGGCCCAGGCTACGTTGATAACTTCACGTACAAGTTCAAGAGCAAGGCCGTTCTGCTCGGCGCTAACGGCAAGTGGGATTTGCCTCACGGCTTTACCATCACTGCACGCGCAGGCATCGCTCACTCCCGCAGCAACTACACCATCGATTCGCACGCCGAATTCATGGGCGGAACGGACGACTCCCGCGTTTACGATGTCCAGTCCACTGACAATGCAATCTACGCCGGGCTCGGCTTTGGGTACGACTTCAACGAGCACGTCGGCATTACCGCGACGTATGACCACTACGCGCTGAAGGCGGAAGATGTCACCGGCGACAAGCGCACCGTGAACGTCGGCGTGTTCGGCGGGTCCCTGGAGTATCGCTTCTGATAGCGCCCCGGCGGCCATGACAGCGGTCTGTGACGGACGTCACGAGCAGCTGTCATGGCAGCCATCCCCAAACCCTCGTAAGATAACGCCGCCCCAAGGGCACGCCGGCAACGGGGCCGGCGCACTTACAAGGACACAGGGACTTCATCATGCAAAAGGTTCTGCTCTCGGCGGCCGCGACTGCCGCCTTCTCGCTCACCTCGTTCTCTGCCGCTGCGGTGACCCAGCAGGGCGCCTTCATCGGCATTAACGGCGGCAGCTCGCATTACAGCCTGAACCACTACAACACGAACTTTAACGATTACAACGACACGGCCTTTGGCGCCGTCGCCGGCTACCGCTGGGTCGTTGATCGCCCTTTCGCGCTTGGCGTGGAGGCGGGCTATGTCGACCTGGGCCAGCTTAAAGCTGGGCAGGGCTACATCTCGTACAGCTACGAAGATAAATACAAAGGCCAGGCGCTCCTCCTGGGCGTCAATGGCAAATGGGACCTTCCCCACGGTTTCACCATTACCGCTCGCGGCGGCTTCGCGCACTCGCGCACAAAGCTTGATGAACGCGTCACGTACAACAATTACTACAACAACACATACCCGACTGATCACTATCACGAAACGTCCAACGACAACGGCTTCTACGCTGGCGTAGGATTCGGCTACGACTTCAGTGAAAATATCGGTGTGACGCTGACCTATGACTACTATGGCCTGAAAGCCCACGACATCACCGGTGATCATCACACCATCGATGTGGGCGTCACTGGCGCGGCCCTTGAATACCGCTTCTGGTAATCCGCGTCGAGCTGCAAGTGTGGAAGCGGCCGCATTAGCGACCGCTTTCCTCGCGTCTCCCCGGGCTTGGCGCAACGGCGGCTCCGCGCCACGTAGCGTAAAATAACGCCGCCCCAAGGGCACGCCGGCAACGGGGCCGGCGCACTTACATGGACACAGGGACTTCATCATGCAAAAGGTTCTGCTCTCGGCCGCTGCGGCTGCCGCGCTTTCTCTCGCTTCTTTTTCCGCCGGTGCCGTAACCCAGAATGGCTGGTTTATTGGTGTGAACGGCGGCAGCTCGCATTACAGCGTCAGCCACACTTCGTTCGACGATAACAATGACACGGCGTTTGGCGCCGTCACCGGTTATCGTTGGGTCGTGGACCGCCCCTTCTCGCTGGGCGTTGAAGTCGGCTATGTCGACCTTGGAAAGCAGAAGGCGTCGGGTCGGCTCCTGTTCGAGGACAGCTACACCGACTATCGTGACCGCTTCAAGGGCGAGGCGCTGCTGATCGGCGCCAATGGCAAATGGGACCTGCCCCATGGGTGGACGATCACCGCACGTGCGGGCCTCGCACACTCGCGCACGAAGTACGACAGCAATTCGACGTACGTAGGCTGCTGCGGCAGCGAAAGCTTCAGCTACCACCAGGATTCGAACGACAACGGCGTCTACGGTGGCCTCGGTTTTGGCTACGATTTCAATGAAAACGTCGGCATCACCGTGACGTACGATCACTATGCGCTGAAGGCCGATGACATCACCGGCGACAAGCGCACGGTGAACGTCGGCGTCACCGGCCTCGCCCTGGAATACCGCTTCTGGTAATCCCCATCGTGGTGCAAGTGTAGAAACGGCCGCATTTGCGGCCGTTTTTTTGCCCACAGGCCACGATCGCACGTTTTTGATTTGGCCGCCTAAACCCCTATACAACCTTACGGTTCTTCGCTATAACCGTTAGCACGTGCTGCGACGCAGCACGCAAGGGATTCCGAACGGAAGCATCCATTCGTCACTCGCCCGCGGCCTTGCCGGCCGGGCTGGCCGAGTGCACCCAGGGGTTTGTCCATCGAAGCCATGACGGGGCCGTGCCGCGGCCCCGCAGGTAGCCGTGCGCCCAAAAACGTACCGAGGAGACGTTTTCCCATGTCCAGCCGTACCGCCCGCCCCCACCGCATCGCGCTTGCCGTGGCCCTTGCCCTGGCTGCGCCGGGGGCTTTTGCCCAGTCCACCACCGGCGGCATCTTTGGCCAGGTGCCCACCGCCGCCGGCCAGACGGTCGTTATCACCAGCGATACGGGCCTGAGCCGCGAGGTATCGGTCGACGACCGTGGCCGCTACAGCGCCGGCCAGCTGCCCCTGGGCACCTATACCGTAAGCCTCAAGGCCAACGGGCAGACCGTGGATACCCGCAGCAACATCGTGCTGAAGGTGGGCGCGGGTACCGAAGTGTCGTTCGTTAGCAAGGCCGCCGATGCGCAGGACCTCACCGGCATGACCGTATCGGCGTCGGCGCTGGCCAAGATCGACGTTTCCAGCATCGATTCGCGCACGGTCGTGACGTCCGAACAGCTCGCGAAACTGCCGCTGGGGCGCAACTCCGAGGCTATCGCCTTGCTCGCACCGGGTGTCGTGAACAATGGCGGTAACTTCAAGGGCGCGACCGGCAACTCGCTGGTGAGCTTCGGTGGTTCCGCTGCCTCGGAGAACGCTTACTACGTCAACGGCTTCGCCACGACCGATCCGTTGCAGGGTTTTGGCGGGTTATCGCTCCCCTACGGCGCGATCGAGCAGCAGGAGGTCTACACCGGTGGTTACAGCGCCCAGTACGGTCGCTCCGATGGTGGCGTTATCAACGTGGTCGGCAAGCGCGGCACCAATGAATGGCATTTTGGTGCGCAGGTGCTGTGGGAACCGGCATTTGCCCGTGCATCGCAGCGAAATCGTTACTACGAAAATGGCCTGCCGGCCTCCCCGCGCGCAGGCAACCTCTATGCGCCCGATAGTGAGAACAGCAGCGACAGCACCACCGTCAGCGCGTATGCCGGTGGCCCGCTGATCAAGGACAAACTGTTCGTGTTCGTGGCCGCGGAATACGAGCGCCAGCAAGGCAATACGGTGAACCCGGTCAGCGGCTACACCAGTACCAAGCCGTACGAGGATTACCGCTATAACTCGCCACGCTGGTACGGCAAGATCGACTGGAATATCACCGACAACCACATCCTTGAACTGACCGGTGCATCGGATAAGTACCAGACTTCGGGCACGGTCTACGATTACGACTATGCCTCACGCACGCGCCTGGGCCGCATCGGCGCCGATGACGATACGAAGAACGGCGGCGACCTGTGGACGGCCAAGTACACCGGCTACATCACGGATGACCTCACGATCAGCGCCCAGTACGGCAAGCTACACACCACCGCCTACGATTCCCCGGGCGGCTACGATCCCTCGCTCACCTACGTGGATGGCATCGTCAACCAGAACCCCGCCTTGAATGGCGGCGCGCCGCGCGGTAACTCACAGACAGTCTCCAGCCTGATCCCCGCCGGCAAGGGTAACCGCACCACCAACACTCGTATCGATATCACTTACAAGATCGGCGATCACACGATCACGGCGGGTATCGATAACCAGACCGCCACGGCGCTTGACCAGGGCTCGGTCACGTCCGGCCCCGGCGGGTACTCGTGGACCTACGGCCAGGGCGATCCGAATACGCCGATCTCCACGGGCCTTGGCGTGCCGGCCACCGGTGGCTTTCCGAACGGCGCGGGCGGCTACTACGTCATCCAGAACATCAACAGCAGCCTTGCCACGGTGCGCTCGACGCAGCGCGCGCAGTACATCGAAGACAAATGGCAGGTCTCCGACCGCTGGCTGCTCTCGCTCGGCATCCGCAACGACCAGTTCGAGAACTTCAACGCGGATAGCGACGCCTTCATCACCCAGCACAAGCCGCAATGGGCGCCGCGCCTGGGTGCCAGCTGGGATGTGAATGGTGATGCGACGTTCAAGATCTACGCGAACGCGGGCCGCTACTACCTCGGCCTGCCGCTGAATCCCGCCCTGAATGCCGCGGGCGGTGCGCTCACCACGTCGCAGTACTTCACCTACGGCGGGATCGCCGCCGACGGCACGCCGACGAACCTCACCGCCATCTCGGTGCCGGTAGCCGCGAATAACACCTTCGGTCAGCTGCCCGATCCCAAGACGGTGACGACCAAGGGCCTGAAATCCGAATACCAGGATGAATTCATCCTCGGCTTCACGAAGACGCTGGGTTCCGATTGGGTTTACGGCGCCAAGGCGACGCAGCGCATCCTGCGCAACGCCATCGACGACTACTGCGATATCGACCTGGTGCTGGCGAAAGCGCAGTCGCTTGGCTACAACGTCACCACCGACAGTAACCCGGTGAGCTGCTGGCTGTTCAACCCAGGCAAGGCCAACACGTTCAACCTGGTCGATACCTCGGGCAATTACGTGAGCGTACCGCTATCGAACAAGGAGTTCGGCTTTGAAGGGCTGAAGCGCCGCTACTACGCGCTGGAAACCTTCCTCGAGCACCCGTTCGCCGATGGCTGGTACGGCAAGGTGAGCTATACGTTCTCGCGCAGCTACGGCAACACGGAAGGCCAGCTTCGCTCAGACCTGTTCCGCGAATCGCGCGGCACCGGCCAGACCGCGGTATCGACCACCCAGGACTGGGATAACAGCTACATCATGGTCAACACGAACGGTGTACAGAACAACGATCACAAGCACCAGTTCAAGTTCTTCGGCTATTACCAGTTCACGCCCGAGTGGCTGGTCAGCGCGAACCTCAGCCTGATCTCCGGCGCGCCCAAGCCGTGCCTTGGCTATTTCGGCGAAGACCGCACCGATCCGGCGGGTTACGGCAACAGCTACCACTTCTGCTACGGCGAACCGTCGCCGCCGGGCAGCCATGGCCGCCTGCCGTGGATGCGGCAGCTGGATCTTGGCGCCACGTACCGGCCGGACTTTGCCCAGTCGCGACTGGCATTCAACCTCAATGTGTTCAACGTCACCAACGAGCAGAAGGTGCTGGCGATCTTCCCGAACTCGGAATCCAGCCCCAACCTGGCGAACCCGCTGTACGGCACGCCGACGGCGATGCAGCAGCCGCGGTACGTGCGCTTGAGCGTGAATTACGATTATTGATCGACAGGCGGTCGCGATGGTTTGTGCCATCGCGACCGTGGATCGCGCGCAAGCGCGCGATGCTTTCAATTACGAACGCGCCGGAATCTTCAACCCACGCTCCACACCCGCACGCGACGTCCCACGCTCCAGCCACGCAATCACGTTCTCAAACTGGTCGAATTCCACCAGCTCACGCGCGCCGTAGAACGTCACCAGGTTGTTCACCCAGCCAATCGTGGCGATATCGGCAATGGTGTAGTCATCGCCAATGATCCATTGCTTGCCCTTCAGCTGCTTATCGAGCACGCCCAGCAAGCGCTTGGCTTCGTCGACATAACGCTGCAGCGGCCGCTTGTCTTCCCATTCGCGCCCGGCGAACTTGTGGAAGAAACCCACCTGGCCAAACATCGGTCCGATGCTGGCCATCTGGAAGAACACCCACTGGATGGTGTCCCATTTCTTTGCCGGGTCCTTTGGAAGGAACTTGCCCGTCTTCTCAGCGAGGTAAAGCAGGATGGCGCCGGATTCGAACAGGCCGATCGGCTTACCGTCCGGACCATTCGGGTCGATCATGGCGGGGATCTTGCCGTTCGGGTTAAGTGACTCGAATTCCGGCAGCTTGCTTTCGTTCTTCATGATGTCCACCAGGTGGACTTCATAGGGCAGGCCCAGTTCCTCCAGCATGATCGAGACCTTCACCCCGTTCGGCGTGGGCAGCGAATACAGCTGGATACGATCCGGATGCTGCGCCGGCCAGCGGGCGGTGATCGGGAAGAGGGAAAGATCGGCCATGGGAAAGCATCCTGTGGTGGGCGGGGGATCAGACCTTCGAAGGTAGGGCGCCGCCCGGGCCGATTCAACCGCCCTGCACCGCCCGGCCACCTTCGGCATACACTCGCCCCACCCTGCCACGGAGCCCGCCATGACCGCGTATATCGCCCTACTCCGCGCCGTGAACGTCGGTGGCACCGGCAAGCTGCCCATGGCTGAGCTCAAGGCCATGTGCGAGGCGGAAGGGTTCGAACGGGTGAAGACCTACATCGCCAGCGGGAATGTGGTGTTCACCTCGCGGCTGAAGGAGAAGGCGGTGAAGGCCGCCCTCGAGGCACGGCTTGCCGACTACGCGGGCAAGCCCGTCGGGGTGATGGTCCGCACCGTGACGGAGATGTCCGCCGTGGAGGCGGCGAACCCCTTCAAGGTAGCGCCCGGCAACCGCGTTGTCGCCATCTTCCTGGATGAAGCGCCGGCAAAGAACGCCCTGGCGGACGTAAAGCACCAGGCCACTGAGGAACTCCGGCTCGGCAAGCGCGAGATCTACGTGCGCTACGACGAGGGCATGGCCTCATCGAAACTGGTGATCCCCGCCGCAAAGGCCGGCACCGCCCGCAACATGAATACCGTCGCCAAACTCGCCGAACTCGCAAGCGCACTCCTGTAGGAGCGCGCTTGCGCGCGATAGGTCCTCGCCCCACCGCGTCACGTGTTCCTCAGTTCAACTTGCTATGCCGCACACCATAGGTGAAGTACACGATCAGCCCGATGATCATCCAGATCGCAAAGCGCTCGAACGTGATCCACGGCAGGCCATAGATCAGCGCCAGCGAGAACAGGATGCCCATCGGCGCCACCACCCACACAGCGGGTGTGCGGAAGTTACGGTGCAGATCCGGTTTGCGCACGCGCAGGACGAGTACCGACGCGCAGATCAGGATGAATGCGCTGAGCGTACCGATGTTCACCAGCTCGGCCACTTCGCCGATGGGCAGCAGGCCTGCGACGATGGCGGTGAAGATGCCCAGGATCATGGTCGGGCGCGCCGGCGTGCCAAAGCGCGGGTGCACCTTCGAGAAGTACGCCGGCAGCAGGCCGTCGCGCGAGAGTGCGAACCAGATGCGCGCGGCGCCCAGCATGAAGGCGAACAACACGCTGATCACGCCGATCACCGCGGCGACCGCAATGATGTTGCTGATCCACGGCAGGCCGATGGCGTTGAACGCGTCGGACACAGAGGCTTCGCCACCGAGCGAGGTGTACGGCACGATGCCGGTAAGCACGAGCGAGACGGCGATATACAGGACCATGGCGACCGCGAGCGAGAGCAGCACCGCGCGCGGCAGGTCGCGCTGCGGGTTCTTCGCTTCCTCCGCGGCCGTGGTCAGCGTGTCGTAACCGAACACCGCGAAGAACACGACCGACGCACCGGTGAGCACGCCGTGCCAGCCAAAGTGGCCCGCACCCTTGTCGTCGAAGATTCGCTCGGGAATGAACGGGTGCCAGTTGGCGGTGTTGATGAAGAACGCACCCACGCCGATCACCAGCGCCACGCCGAGCACCTTGATGCCGACGATGAGCGTGTTCAGGCGCGCGCCCCACTCCGTACGTACCGAAAGCAGGATGGCGACGAACAGCGAGATGCCGGCCGCGATGATGTTGAAGCGGTGGCCATCGGTCGGTGCGGCCACCGGATCCTTGACCGTGATACCGAGCGAGCCAATGCCGTGCTGCCAGTAGTACTTCATGGTGTCGGCGCTCATGCTCTTCTGCGCCCACTCAGGCAGATGCACACCCGCGGTCGCCAGCAGCACCTGCACATACCCCGACCAGCCGATGGCGACCACCGCCACCACCAGGGCGTATTCGAGTAGCAGATCCCAGCCGATGATCCAGGCCGCGCCTTCACCCAGCACCGCGTAACCGTAGGTGTAGGCGCTGCCGGTGACCGGGATCAGCCCGGCGAACTCGGCATAGCAGAGGGCGGCGCAAGCACTGCCCAGGCCCGCGATGATGAAGCTGAGCGCCACCGCCGGGCCGGCGTTCATGGCCGCCTGCTGGCCGGCCAGTACGAAGATGCCCACGCCGATGATGCCGCCGATGCCGATGGCGGTGAGCTGCCACAGGCCCAGGACACGGCGGAAATCCGTCCGCTTACCGACTTCCGCCTGCAACTGCTCGACGGACTTGTGGCGAAGGAACCTGGCTAGCGACATGGGGCGATCCGCGGAATTACGAGTGACCGCGGATCATAGCGGGCGGGGCACCCGGTGTCGCCGAGCGGGTGCAGCATTCCCCGCGGTCAGCGGTGGTCTACGGCCTTGCGGCCCAGGGCCGGGTCATCGGTGAAGAAGGCATCGATGCCGGTGGCCAGATAGGCGCGGATTTCTGCCACGGAGCCGGCCTCGTTGCGGGCGGGATCGCCTGCCTCATTGCGGAAATTCGCCGCCAGGAAGTGGTTCTCCGGGCGGAAGGTGTACGGGTGCACCTCCAGGCCGGCCGCGTGGGCGTCGTGGACCAGGGGGGCCACGGGCGCCAGTTTCCCGTCAGCCGCAAGCGGGATGATGCTGCGAGTGGAGGGCCCGATGGCGTCGGCATAGCCGCGTACCGCCTTCAGACCGGCCGGGGTCATCATTTGCCCATAGGTCAGGGATGGCTCGTCAGCCGGATGCTCCTGCGCACCCTCCATCAACTGGAGCAGGCGAATGTTCGGGTGATCCTTACCCAGCTTGCCGCGCAGGTACTTCAGGGTGCCGACCTCGAACGACTGGATCTCCACCGGCGCCGTGCGCGTGTACGCATGGGCGGCCAGGGTCGCCAGCACCTTGTCTTCCATGGGCAGCCCAATGCCCCGGAAGTACGTGGAGTGCTTGATCTCCGGGATGATGCCCAGCACCGTGCCGCGGGCCGAGGCCTCGGCGGCGACGAACTCGATCATCTCGTCGAAGGTGGGCACGGTGAACTGGCCGTCGTAGGCCGTGTTGGCCTTGCGAATATCGGCCAGGCGCTCGCGGGCGCGCAGCGTCTTCAGCTCGGCCAGGGTGAAGTCTTCGGTGAACCAGCCGGTGATCTGCACGCCATCCACCGTTTTCGTGGTCTTGCGGCTGGCGAACTCCGGGTGATTCGCCACATCCGTGGTGCCGCCGATCTCGTTCTCGTGGCGCACCACGAGCACGCCATCCTTGGTGCTGACCAGGTCCGGCTCGATAAAGTCCGCGCCGTCGCGGATGGCGACGGCATACGAGGCCAGGGTGTGCTCAGGCCGCAGGGCGCTGGCCCCGCGGTGGCCGATCACCAGCACATTCGCAGCAATGGGGCGGGCATCCATGGCTTCCACGGTCATCGGCAACGCTCCGCTCAACAAGGCAAGGAGGCCAAAGGATAGCGCTGTCGCCTTCATCAGAAGTCCGCCGAGAGGGTAACGAAGCTCTGCCGCGGTGCGCTGGCGTGGAACGCCAGGGCACCGCCCTGCGGATCCGTGGCCGCGAACGCGGTGAGGTTGCTCGCGTAGCGGTGGTCGGTGAGGTTGGTGACGTTGAGCGCCAGGGTCAGCGCCTTCAGCTGGCCGAGCGCGCCGAAGTCGTAGCTGGCACCGAAATCAAATGACGTGGCGCCAGCGACGCTCTGGTCGTTGGTATAGGTGTAGTAGCGCTTGCCGGTGTACTTGCCGCGCAGGCTGGCCGTCCACGGGCCGGTGGTGTAGCTCAGTTCGCTGGCAAACATGCGCTTGGGCGTATCCACCGTGGTCTTGTCCTTCACCGGTACCACCACGCCATTGGCGACGTAGTTGTCATCGTACTTCGAACGGTTGAACGACGCCGAGTTGTACCACTGCAGGCCCTGTACCGGCTTCCAGATGAAGGTGAACTCCGCACCGCGGCTGCTCACCGAACCCACGTTGACGAAGGCGGTGTTGCACTCGGGGCGCGTACCCACCTCGATGCTCGGGCAGGGGTTCAGCGAGAGCAGGCGGTTGTCGAACTTCACGTCGTACAGCGCCACGGAGGCCTCGTAGAACGAGCCGACGCTGCGGAAGCCGCCATCGATGCTGCGCGACTGTTCCGGCTTCAGGTTGCTCTTGGTGCCATCAAACGCCGACTGCGAGACCGACTGCGGGCCACCCGCGCCGCCACCCTGGAACGAGGCGATGTTCTTGGCGTACGAGAGGAACAGCTCCTGGCCCTTGGCCAGCTGCCAGGCGATACCGGCCTGCGGCAGCAACGCCTTCTGCGCCTTCAGGGTGCCGGTGGCGTACGGGCTCTCCACGCCGGGCAATTCCACCGCCTTCATGGTGGTGTGCGGGCTCTTCACGCCGATATCGACGGACAGGCGATCGTCGAACGCCTTGAAGCTGTCCTGCAGGTACGCCTGCTTGGTGGTGATGGTGTAATCCTGCGCGAACAGGCGGCGGTCCGGGTCCTTCAGATAGTAGTTATCGCTGACCGGGCCATCGATCCAGTAAAAGTTGCGCTCCACGTGGTGGTCGTTCTGCTCGTACCACACGCCACCCTCGACGTGATGCACGCCGAAGTCCCACGCCAGCGAGGCGATTGCGCCGGTGCGGTTGATCGTGTAATTGGTGCTGCGAATGCTGATCGGTAGTTCGTCGGCCGTGCCCGGGAACGACTTCTGGCCCGGCGACCACCAGTGACCCTGGCCGGCGTTTTCGTGGTGATACACCTGCGTATGCAGCGTGCCGCCATCGGCCACATTGAAGTCGCCGGCAACGTAGTACAGGTCATCGCGGCGCAGCGCCCGGCTCTGGTAGTAGGCGTCGTCGATGTTATCGACGCCGCCAGAGAAGCCGCAGCGCGCATCCTTTACGCCACCGATGGTGTAGGCGGGCGCGCAGTACGCCGCGGCCAGCGCACGGTTCCAGTCCGGCGCGTACAGGTTCCAGTCCCAGCCAAGGCCGCGCTTCATGCCGCTCTTGGAGAGGTAGGCGTAGTCGGCCTGGCTGGTGCGTGAGGTATCGGCGAAACCGGTGATACGGTTGCCGTCACCGAACTCGTACACGGCCTTGCCGTTGAACTGCTTGGTGTCGGTCTTCGAGCCCGGCTGTGCCCACATGTCCGCACCCGCCTTCACGCCGCTGAGGTACATGGAGAAGCCTTTGTAGTCGCCGGTATCCATGCGCGCATACGTGCGGCGGTTGTGGTCGCTACCAAAGGTCTGGGCCACCTTGCCACCAAACTTGGTGGACGGATCGGCGGAAAAGTACTGGATGGTGCCGCCCAGGTTGCTGGTGGAGGCGGTGCCGAGGGCGCCGATGCCTTCGGAGAGTTCCACGGTGGACATGTTCTCGGCGATGAGGGCGCGCGAGATGTTCAGGCCGTTGTAGTTGCCATAGGCGTTATCGCCCAGCGGCAGGCCATCCAGGGTGTAGCCCAGGCGCGTGGTGTTGAAGCCGCGCAGGGTGATCGACTGGGATTCCTCGTTCGCACCGAAAGCGTCGTTGGATTCGACGTTCACACCGGGCAGGCGGTTGAGGATCTTCTGAGGGCTGGTACCCGGCGGGAGCACCTTCTGGTCCTCCGGCACGATGCGCTGCACCTGGCGGGTTTCGCCCTGGCCGATGACCGACACCGCTTCCAGATCCTGGGTGTTCGGCGGCGGGGCGTCTTCGGCATGGGCCTGGAAGGCGACAGCAGCGGCGAAGGCGAGGAACAGGGCGGAGCGTGCGTGCTTCATCGAAAGGGGGACTCGACGTGAGGGAAGCCGACGAGCGTGGAGCGCATGTATTTACGTTTCTTTACGGTGGCCGCTGGAAAAGCCGTTTGGTGAACCGGGTCGCAGTTACGCGGATCCACGCTATGAATGGTCAAGACCGCCGGTTCGCCCCACGGCGGCGCAAAACTGCAACACTTGCCCCCAACAATGGCGAACCCTTGCACGGACCCCTCCATGTCACTGCGCAACCGCCTTGCCGCCCTGCTCCTCCTCGCCCTGGCCTCCGGCCAGGCCAGCGCCGCCCACCGTGTCATCGTGTTCGTGTGGGATGGCATGCGCCCCGATGCGATCAGCGAGGACGACACGCCGAACCTGGCGGCCCTGGTCAAGCAAGGCACCTACTTCGCGGATAACCACGCGACGTACCCCACCTTCACCATGATCAACGCCTCGAGCTTCGCCACGGGCTCGTTCCCCGGCACCATCGGCTTCTTCGGCAACCGCTTCTGGGCGCCGGGCGCCAGCGGGTTCGATGCCAAGGGCGTGCCCAGCGATTTCGCGGCGCCGGTGTACACCGAGGACTATGCGGTGCTCCGCGCGCTGGATGATCACTGGCACCACGACCTGCTGCAGGCACCGACGCTGCTGGAGCGTGCGCGGAAGAAAGGCCTGAAGACGGCGGTGGTCGGTAAATCCGGCCCGGCCTTCCTGCAGGACATCCACGAGGGCGGCACCATCCTTGATGAAAACGTGGCGCTGCCGCTTTCCTTCGCGCAGAAGCTCGCGAAGGCCGGGTTCCCGCTGCCCGCGAACATCGTGCACGCGTACGACGACGAGCATTTCCACCTGGAACCGGATAACGGCGCGCCCACCGCGCAGCTGCCGCTGGTGACACTGAAGGACGGCAGCACGTCGGATGCCTCGGATGGTGCGGGCGCGCCGCCCACCGCATCGAACGCGTACCTGATGAAGGCGTTCCTCGAATACATCCTTCCCGTGGAGAAACCGGACGTCAGCTTCGCATGGCTGCGCAATCCGGATTCCACCGAACACCAGTACGGGGTGGGCTCGCCCAACTTCCACCTGGCCCTGCGTGCGCAGGATGAGCTGCTGGGCCAGTTGCAGGCGAAGCTGAAGGCGCTTGGCATGGACGCTGATACGGATCTCATCATCGTGTCCGACCACGCACACAGCAACGTGGCGGGACCGCGCGATCTGTTCCCGCTGCGCCAGATCGCCGACGGGCGCGTCGGCCGTGTCGATAACGAATGGGGCTTCTCGGCATCCGGCGCCATTCGCCTCGCCGACGAGATGACCCAGGCTGGATTCACCGCGTTCGATGGGTTCGGCTGCATCTATGCGCCGGTGATGGCGGGCGTCCTCGCAAACGGCAAGCCGCTGCATCCCACCCGCTACGACGATGATGGGCGTGTCTGTGGAAAGCCCGGCCCCTATACCACGCCCGCTTACAAGGTACCTGCCGAGCTGCCGAAGGAAGCCTTCGTCATCGCACCGAACGGTGGCAGCGAGTACCTCTACTTGCCGTCGCATGACCGCGCGCAGATCGAAAAGGCCGTTCGTTTCCTGCAGTCACGCGAGATGGTCGGCGCCATCTTCGTCGATGCGCGCTACGGCAAGATTCCCGGCACACTGCCGCTCGCCACGGTGCACCTCGCCAACAAGCGTGCCCCGGATATCATCGCCAGCTACGACTTCGATGCGGATGCGGTGATCCAGGGCTTCCGCGGCACCGTGTACACCAGCATGAGTAATGAGCGCGGCATGCACGGCAGCTTCAGCCCCGTGGATGTGCACAACACTTTGCTCATGACCGGCCCCGACTTCCGCAAAAACGTGCGCAGTGAGCTGCCCAGCGGCAACGTCGACGTGGCCCCCACCCTGGCCGCCGTGCTGGGCGTGGACCTGGGCAAGGCCGATGGCCGCGTGCTGCGCGAGGCGGTTGAAGGCCGCAACGGTGATGGCCTTTCGGCAAAACCCGTGGATATCACGACGGATACGGCCACCGGCCTGGACGTGCGCCGCGTCGATGGCACCCCCATGGCTCGCAGCAGCTACCGCTTCACCCTGAAGACCAAGCAGCTGACCGATAACGGCAAGACCTACACCTATTTCGACGAAGCCAAGGCCGAACGCACGCCCTGAGGGCTTTGGCGGGCAACCGTAACGTGATTCTGCTAGTTTCCGCCCCCTGATCCACCGATAAACGGACCCTTCCGATGTTCAAGCCCCTCGCGCTGGCCTCGCTCTCGGCCGCCCTGCTCGCCGCGTGCGCCAGCACCCCCGCCGATAAACCCGGCAAGCCGGCCGCCCTGGCCGATGGTGCCACGCTCGACCTGGCGATCCTCGAGACGACCGATGTCCACTCGAACATCCTGTCGTACGACTACTACAAGCAGAAGGACGATGCGTCGTTCGGTTACGAGCGCACCGCCACGCTGATCCGCCAGGCGCGCAAGGAATTCCCGAACACGGTGCTGTTCGATAGCGGCGATACGATCCAGGGCAGCGTGCTGGCCGATTACCAGGCACTGGTGAAGCCGATCGGCTGCGATACCGAACTGGGCATCTACAAGGCCATGGATAGCGTGGGCTACGACGGCGGCACCGCCGGCAACCACGAATTCAATTACGGCCTGCCGTTCCTGGCCCAGGTCACGAATACCGCCATGAATGTGGATGGCGTGACCGCGCAGCAGTGCGCTGGCCCGAAGTTCCCGCTAGTGCTCTCCAACGTGGATAGCGCAAAGGATGGCAAGCCCATCTTCAAGCCGTGGACCATCGTCACCAAGACCGTGACCGCGAAGAACGCCGCCGGCAAGGATGTGCCGACGCAGGTGCGTATCGCGATCATCGGCTTCACCCCGCCGCCAATCCTGGATTGGGACAAGCGCAACCTGCAGGGCAAGGTCACCGTGACCGGCGTGGTTGAAGCCGCGCAGAAGTACATGCCGGAAATCCAGGCCCAGCATCCGGATCTCGTCGTCGGCATTCTCCACGGTGGCCTGAACACCGAGCCGTATACGCCGCAGATGGAAAACGGTGGCTGGTACCTCGCCGGCGTGCCGGGCTTCGATGCGCTGCTGCTCGGCCACTCGCATACCGAGTTCCCGGGGCCGCGCTACGACGGCATGAAGGACGTGGATGCCAAGCGCGGCATCGTCCGTGGCGTACCTGCGGTGATGGGCGGCTTTTTCGGCAAGGATCTCGGCGTCATCAACCTCACCATGAAGCGCGAGGCTGGCCGTTGGGTGGTAGAGAAGGACAAGAGCCACAGCGCCGTTCGCCCCATCTGCCAGAAGAAGGGCCAGTGCGTGGACGCCGATCCGTCGATCGCGCCGCTGGTGAAGGATGCCCACGACGCTGCCGTGGCCTATGTGAACACGCCGATCGGTGAAACCGACCACGCGCTCACCAGCTACTTCGCCGACGAAGGCAACATGACGGCGTTGGCCGTCGTAAACGCCGCGCAGATCGATTACGTGCGCGACGAGCTGTCGCGTTCACGCCCGGACCTGAAGGACGTGCCGGTCATCTCCACGGCATCGGCCTTCCGCACCGGCTTCGGTGGCCCGGATGATTTCACCGACGTGCCGAAGGGCCCGCTGACCATCCGCAGCGCGTCGGATCTGTACTTCTACCCGAACACGCTGGCCGCGGTGAAGATCGACGGCGCGGGCGTCAAAGCATGGCTGGAGAAGTCGGCCAACCGCTTCAACCAGATCGATCCGTCGAAGGACGGCGAGCAGCCGCTGATCGGCAAGATGCCGGGCTATAACTTCGACCAGGCCCAGGGCGGCATCACGTATACGATCGACGTGACCAAGCCGGAAGGCCAGCGTATCGGCAACCTGCGCTACAAGGGCAAGCCGGTTAAGGACAGCCAGGCGTTCGTGGTGGTGACCAACAGTTATCGCGCGAATGGCGGCGGCGAGTTCCCGGGCATGAACGGCGACTCGGTAGTGCTCAACGCGCCGGATGGCAACCGCGAGGTCGTCATCAAGTGGGTTCAGGCGCACAAGACCATCACCAGCAAGCTGGTGGACAAGCGCTCGTGGACCTTCGTCCCGGTGAAGGTGAAGGGCCCGGTGACCTTTACCGGCAGCGCCGGAAAGGAAGACATCGCAAAGGGCCTGGGCCTGCACGTGACCCAGCTGAAGGACAACGGCGACGGCACCGCGGTCTACACGATCGACCTCTCCAAGAAATAAGCCCGCCCCTGTAGGAGCGGGGGGGGGGGGGGGGGGGGGGGGGGGGGGGGCGGCCCCGCCCCCCACACCCCGCCCCCCCCCCGAACGCTAGCGTTTAAGTGCGATCAGGTAGGTGACGCAGGCAGTGGATGAGGTACAGAGAGGGCGATCTGC
>NZ_JBNDKI010000024.1:0-87763 GCF_050435445.1 Luteibacter sp. 621
CCGCGCTGGGTTGTGGCTCCCGTCTCGCGGTTCTGCGCTCGTTCCCCGGCCCGGCCCCCGCCCCCCCCCCCCCGCCCCCCCCCCCCCCCCCCCCCCCCCCCCCCCCCCGCTCCTACACGGTCCCGAAGGCAGAGCGCACAGACGTTCGCCAAGGATGGATTTGCCGGGCGGTTGCCACCACGCCACGGTTTCTTGCGACACATTGGGTTGACCTTTTCCACCAACGGCACGGTTGCCGGCCAGGAGCCTCTGGCCGGATTTCCACACAAGGAAGCGAAAAATGGCCCTAAACCCCGGCACGAAAGTGCCGATACCTCCCTCGACAGTGGCTGGGCAGAGCTCCTTTCACCGCCCCGTCAAAAAATAACTGTTGACAGGTAGAAAAAGTTCTCAAGTTTCCTCCCGGCGTGCCGTAAACCTCTCTGAGGCGGAAGGCTTCCCTATCGGAACCCCGCCGGAATACGCCGCACCTACTCCGGCAATTCGGTTCCGCTACCAAAGGATCAAAACGATGTCTCTGACCATCAACACCAACATCATGTCGCTGAATGCCCAGCGCAACCTGACGACCTCGCAGAACAAGCTGTCTTCGGCTATCGAGCGCCTGTCGTCGGGTAACCGCATCAACAGCGCCAAGGACGACGCCGCGGGCATGGCGATCTCCACCCGCATGACCACCCAGATCAACGGCCTGACCCAGGCGCAGCGCAATGCCAACGACGGCATCTCGCTCGCCCAGACGACCGAATCGGCGCTGGACGAAGTCACGAACAACCTGCAGCGCATCCGCGAGCTGGCCGTTCAGTCGACCAACGCCTCGAACTCGGCCTCTGACCGCGCCGCGCTGGACGCCGAAGTGCAGCAGCGTCTGTCGGAAGTCACCCGTATCGCCACGCAGACCAACTTCAACGGCATGAAGGTGCTGGACGGTTCGGCCAAGAGCCTGAGCTTCCAGGTCGGCGCCAACGTCGGTGAAGTCATCAACGTCGGCCTGAACCAGGGCATGAAGGCTAGCCAGCTTGGCGGCCTGAACGAAGGTTCGATCGGCGGTTTCGATCCGGCCACGGCCACGACGACCTCGTCGGTCACGCTCGCCGCCACGGCTGATCCGGCTGCCGCGCTGAAGCTGAACGTGAATGGCAAGGACATCAACGTCGCTGCCGCGGCTGGCCGCAATCAGGCAGATTACCTCACCGCCGTGAACTCGGCGCTGAGCACCGCTGGGATCGGTGCGACCGCCACTGTCGTCGGCGGTAACCTGACCTTGACGGCCAACACGGCTGGCACCGCCGGTAACCTGACCGTTGCCGACGCTGACGATGGCGCCGCCGCCACGGTCGTTGCGGGCGTCACGAAGGGTGATGTTGCTCCGGTCACCATCGGCGATGTCACCCTGAAAGTGGGCGACAATGCTTCGTTCAGCCTCTCGGGCACCTACAAGTCCTCGCAGGACCTGGCCGATGCCATCAACGCCCAGTCGGGCGAGGGCATCAATGCCTACGTGGGCTCTGACGGCGCCGTGAAGTTCGCCTCCGCTTCGACTGTCACCATCGGCGGCACGACGGCCGACCTGACCGCCGCTGGCCTGACCGCTGGCACGGCGGCCGCTTCGACCGCAACGCTTGCTGATTCCAGCGTCAAGACGGTGGACGGTGCGAACGAGACGATTGCCCGCATCGACGCCGCCCTGCAGTCGGTTTCCGACCTGCGCTCGGACCTCGGCGCGGTGCAGAACCGCTTCGATTCGACCATCTCCAACCTGTCGAACATCTCGCAGAACCTGACCTCGTCGAAGTCGGCCATTACCGACGCCGACTTCGCCCAGGAAACCGCGAACATGTCCTCGGCGCAGATTCTGCAGCAGGCCGGTGTCTCGGTGCTCGCCCAGGCCAACCAGTCGCAGCAGATCGTTACCAAGCTCCTCCAGTAATTCCGGAAGGGCACTACCGGCCCCGGGGCAATCCCGGGTTTGGCAGGGTAATTGCTTAGTTGTCCGCGGCTGGCGCTTTTCAGGCGCCAGCCGTCGACAAATTGGCGCCCGGGCAGTGAGGCGTCTTCAAGGAGAGCTTCATGGCCAGCAGCACCAGCAGCATCACCCTCGGCTCCAGTTCCATCGACGTCGCCAGCCTCGTTTCCAACCTGGTCGCCGCCAAGCGCGCCGATAAGGACAAACAGCTTTCTGACGCCGTTACTGCCAATACCACGCAGATTTCCGCGATCGGCAACTTCACCTCGTCCTTGACGAGCTTGCAGGCGGCAATCAAGAGCCTTTCGACGTCTACGGCGTTTACGACGCAGAAAACGTCGGTCGGTGACTCCACGATTCTAGGTGTGACGGCCGATTCTGACGCCACACCCAACAACTACGATATTGTCGTTTCGAAACTGGCGAGCGCCCAGAAGACCACGTCGCAGGCTTATTCAAGCTCCACGGCCGCCGTGGGCACGGGCACCCTGAACATTGCCATCGGCGACAAGTCGATGAGTATTGATGTTGCGTCGGGCGCCAACACCCTTCAGAACATACGCGATCAGATCAATAAGTCGGCGGATAACCCGGGCGTTACGGCCAGTATCGTTACCGGCGCGGATGGCGCGCATCTGGTCCTCACCTCTTCCTCCACCGGTAAGGCAAACGCCTTCACGGTCACCAGCAGTGGTGGCGATGGCGGCCTGGCCGGGCTCAACTTTGACCCGGCTACCGGCACGCCCACTACGGTGGCCCAGGATGCCGAATACACAGTCGACGGCACTAAGGTCACCAGTGCCTCGAATACGGATGCTACTGCGATTGACGGGGTCACGTTGACCCTGTCAAAGGTGGGCGAAAGCACGGTCTCGATCGCGAATGACACCTCGGCCGTGACGACAGCGGTGCAGAACCTGGTCACCGCGTACAACTCGTTCGTCTCCACCTACCAGTCGCTTACCAAGTACGACTCGACGAATAACGAGGTCGGCGCCCTGATCGGCGACGCCACGGTCACGTCGATCAAAAGCCAGATCACCAGCCTGCTCGGCTCGCAGTCCGCGGCGGCCGGGGCCGGCCCGAAGTCCCTCAGTGACCTCGGTGTTTCGTTCCAGACAGACGGCACGCTCGCGTTCGATTCGACCAAGCTCACGAAGGTCATGGCGACGAATCCCAAGGAAACGGCGGCGCTGGTCGGTGGCAGCACAGGCATCGCGGGCAAGCTCGATACGCTGATCACGAACTGGACGTCGTCGTCGGGCATCCTGACTCAGCGCACGAACAACCTGAACGATAAGGCAAAAGACCTTACCCAGCAGCAGACCGATTACGACACGCAGATGACGGCGTACACGGCCCGCCTGACCACGCAGTACACCGCGCTGGACACCTTGATGACCAAGTTGCAGAGCACCAGCAGCTACCTCACCCAGCAGTTCGACGCACTCACCAATAAGAGCTGACGGCGGACAGGACGATAGATATGGCACTTGGCTATTCCCAGGGCGCTGGCGCCTACCAGCAGATTCGTACCGGCGGCGGCCTCGAGCAGGCCGATCCGCACGGTCTGATCACCCTTCTCATGGATGGCGCTCTCGAGCGTATCCGCCTCGCCGTGGCCTGCATCGCCACGGGCAACATTGCATCGCGTGGCGAAGCCATTTCCAAGGCCATTAACATCATTGGTGGCCTGCAGGACAGCCTTAACCATGAGGTTCAAAGCCCGTTGGTCGGCCGCCTCGAGGCGCTGTACGACTACATGAATCGCAGGCTTTTGCACGCAAACCTCAATGCCGATACCGAGGCGCTGGAAGAAGTAGCTGGTTTACTTGGCCAGATCCGCGATAGCTGGGTTGCCATTCCGGCAGAGGCTCGCCAGGTGGCGGGAGCTGGAGCGTGACCGCCACTGCGTTCTGCGATATCGATCAGGTGCTCGCCCTCACAGAGGCCATGCACGCTGCCGCTGTCGAAGGCCGTTGGGACGACCTCACCGGTCTGGCGGCAGAGCGCGAGCCGGTGCTGTACGCCGGGGCCATGCGTCCTGCGCCGGAAACGCTCGAATCGCTCAAGTCCATCATGCTGATGGATAACCTCATCAAGGACCTGGTCTCCGCAGCCCGCGATGAGACCGCCCTGGCTCTTGATAATGGCCGCCGCGTCCGCCGCGCCGTCGCTGCGTATACTTCGTTCTGATCTTCCCAAACGGGGGCGGGCCCATGAGCGAAGAAGCGTGGAAGGGATTTTCCGAGCGGGTGACCTGGGACGGGCGCTTTCACGCCACGTGTGAGCCTGCCGCGCCCCCAGCCGCGGCCGCACTGGCTTCGATCAACGACCGAAACGCCAACGTCCTGGTGGCCGTCGCTGCCCTGATGGACCGCCGCGTGGATACCGGCGAGGACGATAACGCCCTCAGCCAGGAGGTGGCCCGGCTGGATGCCAAGCTCAACGTCCTGATGGAGATCGTCAACCGCCTGTTATTGCCCCAGTCGGCCCTGCCGCCGCGTATTTCCCTGCGCTTCAACGGCCTTGGGGCCGTCCTGCCCTGGGAAGGGTTGCCGCCGGTCGGGCAGCCGGTCTTGCTGAAGCTCCACTTCGACGTGGTGAGGGCACTTCCCCTCGAGCTGCCGGGCGTCCGCCAGGCCGGGCCGTTGGACGGCAAGGGCTTCGTGGCCTTCGAGGGGCTCTCCGAGCCGGTCCGTGACGAGATAGAAAGGCTGGTTTTTCGGCAGCATCGCCGCCAGGTGGCCGAGGCCAGGGCTCACGCGACCCAAGGGTGACCTTTTACGTCACGTGACGTAAGAACGTCGCGTGTCTTCCTGCGTCACATTCGTGACGCGTGTCGTCAGCATTGACACTGACGCTCACTTTCGCGTTTTCACACGTTGCCGAAAAGGTTTTACCTACACGGCCAGAGTGCGTTCCCTGACACGGTTTTCAGCCATCTTCCGTCGGAATTCCGACGTTGGCACGCTCCTTGATTGATACCTTGCAACGAAGGCGACGGGATTCCAGCACGGACCCGCCCAGGGGCCTTCGATTCTTCTCTACGCGAGGTATATCCGGTGAAGTCGTCCAACTTTCTCGTCGTCGAATCCGACCCGTCCCGCGCCGATGCCATCGGCTCCGCGCTGGCCTTCCTCGGTTACCGCCCTGTCCTTGCCAGCCGTATGCACACGGCTGAAGCCGGTGACGCGTGGCGCGGGGCCTACGTGGGTACGGTCGATGACGAGGCGGAGTTGGAAGGCTTCCTCGCGCCGCTGGGCCGCCAGGGGCGTGACCTGCCGATGCTGGTGGCGGCCGACTCGCCGATCGCCACCTCGCTGATCGCCGATGACACCAACCAGAATGTCGAACTGATCGACATGCCGCTGCGCTACGAGCGCCTCTCCGAGGCCCTGCGCAGCCTGCAGTCACGCATGCAGCCCATTGCTTCCAACCTGCGCTTCGTGGGCCAGTCCGGCCCCATGCAGCGGGTGAACTCGCTTATCCGCCAGGTGGCCCCGTTCGATTCCAGCGTACTGGTGCTGGGCGAATCCGGCAGCGGCAAGGAACTGGTCGCCCGTACTATCCACGATTGCTCGCCGCGCCGTGACAAGCCGTTCGTCGCCATCAACTGTGGCGCCATCCCGGCCGAGCTGCTGGAGAGCGAACTGTTCGGTCACGAGAAGGGTGCGTTCACCGGTGCCATCAGCTCGCGCAAGGGCCGCTTCGAACTGGCCGAGGGCGGCACGCTGTTCCTGGACGAAATCGGCGACATGAGCCTGCCGATGCAGGTGAAGCTGCTGCGCGTGCTCCAGGAGCGTGTGTTCGAGCGCGTTGGCGGCAATCGGGCGCAGCGCTGCGATGTCCGCATCATCGCCGCTACGCACCGTGATCTCGAGGGCTCGATCGAACGCGGTACCTTCCGCGAAGACCTGTTCTACCGCCTGTCGGTGTTCCCGCTGGAAATGCCGCCGCTGCGTCAGCGCCTGGAAGACCTGCCGGCCCTTATTGCCGAATTCAACCAGCGCCTGGTCCAGCGTGGCCTGTCGTCGGTGCGCTTCACCCCGAGCGCCATGAATGCGCTTTGCCAGCACCCGTGGCCGGGTAACGTGCGCGAGCTGTCGAACTTGGTCGAGCGCATGGCCATCCTCATGCCCCAGGGCGAAGTGCGTGCCGCCGATCTGCCGGAAAAGTACCGCGGTGCCACGCCGGTTGAGGAAGTATCGGGGGCGGCCCTCATCGCCATGATGGAAGCCGAGCCGGAGATCACCGAAACGTTCCGTTTCGGCGGTGAAGGCGACCCGTCGGTACTGCCGCAGGGCGGTCTCGACCTGAAGGACCATCTTGCCGGCATCGAAATCGGCCTGATCCGCCAGGCGCTCGATTCCGCCAACGGCGTGGTGGCGCATGCCGCCAAGCTGCTCCGCGTCCAGCGCACCACGCTGGTGGAGAAGCTGCGCAAGTACGGCCTGTCCGAGGCCGCGCAGGCGGGTTAAACCATCCCGTCTGTTGGCATGGGTCGTGCTTGAAGTGTCGGTAAGACGATTACGCGTTGGAAAACCGTCATGACCACGATCGACGTCAACAGCCTCCTGCTCCAGATGCGCCGCATCAGCGCGCAGACGGAGATGCCCGCAATCCGTGGCGTGGGCGAAGCCGCACCGGCCCAGAAGGGCGCGTTCGGCGATCTGCTTAAGCAATCGATCAACAGCGTGAACGAAACGCAGCAGAAGGCGGGTCAGCTTTCCGCCGCGTTCGAGCGTGGCGACCCCGGCATCGATCTCGCCCAGGTCATGATCCAGGGCCAGAAAGCCGATCTCTCGTTCCGCGCCATGACTGAGGTGCGCAACAAGATGGTCGATGCGTACAAAGAAATCATGAACATGTCGATCTGATCGACGTGCCACGAATCACAGGACTGAATCCACACCATGGCTGATAACGGCGTCGCCAATACGGACACCAGCTCGGCATCGCGCATGCACTCGCTGAAGTCGCTCGCGCAGACGCCGGCCGCGCGCCAGCTGTTCATGCTTGCAGGTATCGCAGGTGCGGTGGCTATCGGCATCGCCGCGGTCATGTGGTCGCGTGCACCGAACTACGGGCTGCTTTACGGTGGCCTGGAGCAGAAAGATGCCGCCGCCGTTACCCAGGCGCTGCAGACGCAAAACGAGCCGTATACGCTCAGCACCGATGGCAGCTCCATCTTCGTGCCGGCCGCCGATGTGGCCGCCGTGCGCCTGAAACTCGCGGGCCAGGGCCTGCCGCAGGGCACCGCCAACGCGCAGCCGCAGGCCGATTCGCCGTTTGGCATGAGCGACATGGCCGAGCGCTCGCACTACCAGTCCGCGCTCGAGGCCGATCTCGGCAGCACGATTGCCGGCTTGCAGTCGGTGCGTGCCGCGCGCGTACATCTGGCCCTGCCGAAGCCGTCCGCCTTCATCCGCGACAACAAGCCGGCCAGCGCATCGGTCGTGGTCACGCTGTACCCGGGCCGTACCCTCGACCAGGGCCAGGTAGCGGCGATCGTGCACCTCGTCGCAGCCAGCGTGCCGGAGCTCGATACGCGCAACGTCTCGGTCATCGACCAGGGCGGCAGCCTGCTCACCCAGAACGACCCGGATAGCCCGGCCGCCATCGGCGATAACCGCCTGCGCCTGTCCAACCGTATCGAAGCGACCTATACGCAGCGGGTCGAAGACCTGCTGGCGCCGCTCGTCGGTGCTGGCAAGGTCCGGGCCCAGGTGTTCGCCGATCTCGACTTCTCCTCTACCGAGAAGGCCAGCGAAACGTTCAACCACGATAATCCGGCGCTGCGCAGTGAGCAGACCAGCAGCGATATGCGCACCGATCCGGCTGCTAACGGTGGTGTGCCAGGTGCGCTGAGCAACCAGCCGCCCAACGCCGGTGGCAACCCGACCGCTGCGAATCCGAACGCCGGCAAACCCGGCACGCCGGGCCAGGCGGCCAGCACGCAGACCTCCCAGACGCCGACCCAGAAGACCGAGAACGCCACCCGCAACTACGAGCTGGACCGTACGGTCAGCCACGTGACGGATCCCGCCGGCAAGGTCGCCCGCCTCACCGTCGCGGTGGTGGTCGATAACAAGACCGTGCCAGACAAGGATGGCAAGACAAAAAGCGTACCGTTCACGCCGGAAGAGCTGCAGCGGCTCACCGAACTTACCAAGAACGCGGTGGGCTTCAGCACCGAGCGCGGCGATAGTGTCAGTGTCATCAACGAACCGTTCCACGGCGTCGCCGCGGAAGATGCGCCGCAGAGCCCCGCGTTCTGGGAACGCCCGGGCATGCTCGATCTGATCAAGCAGGGCCTGGGTGTCATGGTGGCCCTGATCGTTGGCTTCTTCGTGCTGCGCCCCATGCTGAAGGGCCTGCTGAAGCCGGCCCCGTCAACGGAGCAGGGCATGGCCCTCGCCGGCCCCATGCCTACGGTTTCGGTCATGGTCGATGATGACGACATGTCGCCGGATCGTTCGCACATCGCTTCCCAGGTCCAGCTTGGCGCACCGGCGCTGCTGGCATATGAACAAAAAGTCGGCCTTGCCAAGCGGATGGCGGCCGAGAATCCGAAGCAGGTAGCGCAGGTCGTGAAGAGCTGGGTATCCGACGATGGCGGCTGAGTCGAAAGAAGCCCTGACGGGCGCGCAAAAGGCCGCGATCCTTCTTCTCACCCTGGGTGAGGAGGACGCCGCCAACATCCTCAAGCATCTCGGTGCGCGTGATGTGCAGGCGGTGGGTACCGCCATGGCGCAGCTGAAGAACGTCTCGAAGGAGCAGGTCGAGGTTGTCCTTACCAAACTGCAGGAAGATGTGGGCCAGCACACGGCCATCGGCGTGGGCACCGAGGATTACATTCGCCGCATTCTTGTGAACGCCCTGGGCGAAAACAAGGCAGGTGGCCTCATCGATCGCATTCTGCTGGGCCGTAGCAGCAAGGGCCTGGAATCGTTGAAGTGGATGGAAAGCCGCGCTATCGGCGAGATGATCAGCCAGGAACACCCGCAGATCATCGCGCTAGTGCTCGCGCATCTCGAGCCGGACCAGGCCGCGGAAGTGATTGGCTACCTGCCGGCACGCACGCGCAGCGACGTGGTGATGCGTATCGCCACGCTCGATGGCGTGCAGCCGCATGCGTTGAACGAACTCGATGAGATCATGGAGCGTCAGTTCTCGGGCAACTCCAATAAGCTGAAGTCGGCGACGGTTGGTGGCCTCAAGGCCGCGGCGGATATCCTCAACGCGATGGAAACATCGCGCGAGGCCGAGTTGATGAGCTCCATCCGTGGCATCGATACTGGCCTGGGCGATCGCATCGAAGAGCTCATGTTCGTCTTTGATGACCTGGCTGAACTCGACGACCGCAGCATGCAGGTACTCCTGCGTGAAGTGCCGTCGGCGCGCCTCATTACCGCGCTGAAGGGTGCGGATGCCGCCATTCGCGAGAAGATCTTCGCCAACATGTCCAAGCGCGCCGCCGATATGCTGCGCGACGACCTGGAAGTGAAGGGCCCCGTACGCCTATCCGAAGTGGATGCGGCGCAGAAAGAAGTGCTGGCTACCGCGCGCCGCCTGGCTGACGCGGGCCAGATCAATCTCGCCGGTGGCGGGGAAGAGTTCGTCTGATGAGCCTCACCTCCATCCTCTCCCGCGAGCGCGTCGATCAGTTCGAACGCTGGGAACTGCCGATCGTCGGTGGTTCCCCGGTGCAGCATGTGGACGAGGTGGAAGAGGACGATGCTCCCCATCGGCCGACGGTCGCGGAAATCGAAGCCATTGAGCGCCAGGCGCGTGAAGAGGGCTTCAATGCCGGCCTGAATGAAGGCCGGGCGATGGCAAAGCGCGAACTTGCCTCGCAGGTGGCGCGCCTTGATGCGCTGTTTGCCGCGGTGGAGCGTCCATTCGCTGAACTGGACAGTGACGTGGCGGGTGATCTGGCGGCGCTGGCCACCCTTATCGCTGAGCGCGTGTTGGGCTACGAGATCGCCTCGCGCCCCGAAAAAATCCTTGATGTGGTGCACCAAGCCGTCGATGTGCTGCCGGCCGGCTCGCGCCACCTTAAAATCCACTTGAACCCGGCCGATGCCGCGCTGGTTCGCGAGCACCGCGCCTCGGTGGACCACGAGGGCAGCATCGTCGACGATGTGGCGCTTGAGCGCGGCGACGTTCGCCTGGAAAGCGAGCATTCGCGGCTCGATGCCCGCGTACGTACGCGCCTGGCCGCCGTCATCGATAGCGTCCTTATCGCCCCGCCGGTGGATGAAAGTGAGATCGACGGGGCTGGCGAGGCCGCCACGCCGTGAACGCCGATAACCATAAAGCGAACCGCACCGCGCACTGGCGCGACGCGCTTGCGGTACAGCGCGCCAACGTGGAGCGAGTGCGCCCGCTGCAAGCCGAGGGGAAGCTGCGCCGCGTGGTGGGGCTTACGCTCGAAGCGGTCGGTTGCGAGGCGCCGGTTGGTTCGCGCTGCATGGTGTCGGGTGCGGATGGCAAGCAGCTGGAAACCGAAGTGGTCGGCTTCTCCGATGGCCGCCTGTTACTCATGCCGACAGGCGAAATGCACGGCGTGCTGCCCAATGCACGGGTCACCCCGGTCGCGTCGGTCTCCGGTATTCCCGTGGGTGATTCGCTGCTGGGTCGCGTTATCGGGCCCGATGGCGTGCCGCTGGATGGCCTGGGTCCGCTCCTGGCACGCGACCGTGCGCCGTTGCGCCGCGATCCGATCAACCCGATGCTTCGGCAGCCCATCGATACGCCGTTGGATACCGGTGTTCGCGCGATCAATTCATTGCTCACAGTAGGTCGTGGCCAGCGTATCGGCCTGTTCGCGGGCTCCGGCGTGGGTAAATCCACCCTGATGGGCATGATGACGCGCTTCACCAACGCCGATGTGGTGGTGGTGGGGCTGATCGGCGAGCGTGGCCGCGAAGTCAAGGAATTCGTTGACCACACGCTGGGCGAAGAAGGGCGCCGTCGCGCCGTGGTGATTGCCGCCCCTGCCGATGCGCCGCCTCTCTCGCGCTTGCGTGGTGCGCAGGTGGCCACTGCCGTCGCCGAGCATTTCCGCGACCAGGGCCTGAAGGTCCTGTTACTGATGGATTCGCTGACCCGCTACGCCCAGGCGCAGCGCGAGATTGCGCTCGCGATCGGTGAGCCGCCGGCGACCAAGGGTTACCCACCGTCGGTGTTCGCCATGCTGCCGGCGCTGGTGGAACGTGCGGGCAACGATGCCGAGGGGCGCGGTTCCATCACGGCGTTCTACACGGTCCTTACCGAGGGTGATGATTACCGTCACGATCCCATCGCCGATTCCGCTCGTGCCATCCTCGATGGCCACATCGTCCTGTCGCGCGACCTGGCCGAGGCAGGGCATTACCCGGCCATCGATATCGAAGCCTCGATCAGCCGTGTCATGCATTCGGTGGTGAGCAAGGATCACATGCGTGCGGCACAGCGCTTCCGCCAGGTGTACTCCGCGTACCGCCAGCAGCGTGACCTGATTGCCGTAGGCGCCTACAAGCAGGGCAGCGATCCCCGTACCGACGAGGCCATCGCGCTTTATCCCAAGCTATCGGCCTTCCTCCAGCAGGAAACCGATGTTCCCGTATTCCTCGACGAGGCCGAAGCCGGGCTCGTCGACGCCGCCAGGGCCGGCTGATGCCCTCACGCGCCGATCGCCTCCAGCCGGTCGTGGATCTTGCCGCCGAAAAGGCGGAGGAGGCCACGCGGGCGCTTGCGGTGCAACAACGCGCCGTCGCCGATGCGGAACAACAGCTGGTTGAACTTCGCCGCTACCGCAACGAATACGCGGAGATGCCCTCGGGCATCGGTGTGGCGGAGCTCCTGAATCGCCAGCAGTTCCTGCAGAAGATTGATATGGCCATCGTGCAGCAGTTGGGTGAGGTGCAGCGCCGCGAGCGCGCCCTCGAGCGCGCGCGTGGCGATTGGGCCGAAGCGCGCGGCCGTGCGAAGGCGCTGGATTCGGTCACCGCCAAGTATCGCGAGCAGGAACGCAAAACCCAGGACCGTCGCGAGCAGGAACAAGCCGACGAACGGTCCCAATACCGCCGAACCCCAAGGCGCGAGGCATGACGTGCGCAACGCCACGCCTCCCGTCGATCGACCCTATCGAGCCAAACGCATGAACAACGCCTCGCTTCTCCTCAACGCGGCCCGCCCGCCGGCTACCACGCACGCCTCGTCGCCCACGCCAGCGTCGAGCCAGGCGGCGTCCACCGGCGATACGTCGAGCGCGCGGTCGGGGTTCGACCATGCCCTGGATGCGGCACGGGCCGATGCGCACAAGCAGGCGGATGCCCATAAGCCCACCGATGCGCACAAGCCCGCCGAGTCCCGGCGCGATTCGGATACGAAGACAACGACCAAAGCGCCTGCGGACAAATCGACAAGCAAGGCTTCCGACGCGAAGAAAGACGACACCACGGCCGACAAGGACGACGACGCCGACAAGAAGGACGACACCAAGGCCGATGGCGATACGTCGCTGGCGTCTTCGATGCTAGCGCTCATTGGCGTGCCCGCGCAGGTGACCCAGGTAGCGGCGGCAGCGCTTGGCGCCGCCAAGGGCGTCGCCACGGGTAACCCCGCCGAGGCTCTTGCCGCGCTTACGGGGGGCAAGGGTGATCCCGCCGATGCGGCTGCTGCAGCGAAGGACGGTGGCCTCAACGCGTTGCCCGCTACCACCGCCGCAGCAGCGGGTGATGCGGCGGCGCTCACGGCCTCGCCGTTTGCCACGTTGCTGGCCTCCGAGGGTGCCGCCGCGCACGCAGGCAAGGATGACGCCAAGGGTGTGGACCTGACGACCATGAGCCCCATACCGCTTGCGCATTCGGCGCCCGCGGGCCAGGCGAGTGGTCCGGTGCAGTTGCAGGCCACCCAGGCGGCGACGTCCCCGCAGTTCACTCAGGAACTGGGCGAGCAGATCGCCTGGATGAGCTCCGCGGCCGGCGGCGTGAAGGAAGCCCGCATCAAGCTGCACCCGGAAGAGTTGGGTAGCATGGATGTGCGTGTGAACGTCGATGGCGGCAAAGTGAACGTCGCGATCATGGCGCAGCATCCGGCCGCAGTTCACGCCGTGCAGCAGACGCTCTCGAACCTGGATGCCATGCTGGCGCACCATGGCCTTTCGCTCGGCAACGCCGAGGTGAACCAGGGTGGCGCCCAGCAGAACAACAGTGGCAACCAGGGCCAGGGGCAGGGCGGTAACGCAGGCCAGTCCGATGGCAACGCCGATACGCTGGTCACCGCGTCCACGTCACGCGTGTCGCGCGGGTTGGTCGACGAGGTGGCATGAGTGATTGTCGTGACGTAATGACGTCACGCGTCAATTTTCCGCCAAGCGGGTCGCATGCTGTCCCTGGCCGAAAACCGCTCGAAATGTGGTGTTCGTGAGGCCTGCACCTACTGGGCGTCATGGCACGCCGCTTGCAACAATACCTGCGGGGCCTTCTGGGCCAGCCACACATCGCATCCGCATCAATGAGGTTTCACCCGCATGGCCACGGCAAAGAAAGAAGGCGAAGAAGGTAAGAAGAAGGGCAAGGGCAAGCTGCTGGTGATTGCCGCGCTCGTCGTGCTCGCCGCCGGTGGCGGTGGGGCCTTCTTCATGCTGAAGGGCGGCCACCCGAAGAGCGCGGAACAGGCCGCCGCGGATGCCGCCAAGACCAAGCCTGCCGTTTACCTGCAGCTGGATCCCGCCTTCGTGGTCAACTTTCAGGACGAGGCCGCGCTGCGCTTCCTGCAGGTGGGCGTCAACGTGATGTCCCACGACCCCGAAGCGATCGCTGCCGCGAAAGAAGCCGATCCGGAGATTCGCAACGCCCTGCTCATGCTGTTCTCGGCGCAGGATGTGAAATCGCTCTCCGATGTGAAGGGCAAGCAGAAGCTGCAGGCCGCCGCGCTGGCGGAAGTGCAGCGCGTGCTGAAGGAAAAGATCGGCCGCCCAGGCGTCGATGCCCTGTATTTCACCAGCTTCATCATGCAGTGACGGGAGCCGTCCAGCCATGAGCGATATCCTCACCCAGGAAGAAATCGATGCCCTGCTGGCGGGCGTGGAGGGCGGCGCCGTTGAAACGGAGCTCGAGCCGCCACCGCCGCCGGGCTCGATACTCGACTACGACTTCACCCAGCAGGACCGCATCGTCCGCGGCCGCCTGCCGACCCTGGAAATGGTCAACGACCGTTTCGCCCGCTATTTCCGCGCCAACCTGTTCAACGTGCTGCGCAAGTCGTGCGAAGTTTCGGTGCTGGGCGTGAAGATGACCAAGTTCAACGAGTACGTCCATTCGCTGGCCGTGCCGAGCAACCTGAACCTGGTGCGCATCAAGCCCCTGCGTGGTACCGCACTCATGGTCTTCGAGCCGCGCCTGGTCTTCACGGTGATCGATAACTTCTTCGGTGGCGATGGCCGCTTCCACGCCCGTATTGAGGGCCGTGACTTCACGCCCACCGAAAACCGCGTCATCCAGATCGTGCTGGCAGAGGCGTTTGGCGCCATGGCCGAGGCCTGGGCGCCCGTGCTCAAGATGCAGTTCGAGTTCCTGAATTCCGAGATCAATCCGCAGTTCGCCAACATCGTCAGCCCCACGGAAACCGTGGTGGTCTCGCGCTTCCACGTGGAGCTGGATGGTGGCGGCGGTGAAATTCACCTCACCCTGCCGTATTCGATGGTGGAGCCCATTCGTGAGCTGCTCGATGCGGGCGTCCAGAGCGACCGCGCCGAACGCGACGAGCGCTGGATCCAGAACCTGCACGAGGAAATCCTCGATGCCGAGGTGGAGGTCACCTCCATGCTGGCCGAGGCTCGCCTGACCATTGGCGATTTCCTGCACCTGCGCAAGGGCGACATCATCCCCATCAGCATGCCGGACCTGGCGACGGTGTTTGCCGAAGACGTGCCGATCTTCCGCGGCCGCATGGCCAACGCGGCCGGCAACAAGGCGGTGCAGTTCGAGTCGCACATGCGCCGCCCGTCGATCAAGCCATCGGTCGCGGTGCCCGCGGCCGCCGAGCCGGCGTGACCGGTGGGTTTTTACGACGTCAACTGACCGTCACGGTGACTAACTGCCGTCGAGCGTCAGGTTTCCGCCGTGACCTGCATTCGGCCGAATATGTACCTCCGATAAGCCGCTGAAATAGCAAGATAATCCGTCGTTCCGCCACGTGCCAAAAGCATGGCACGCCGTTTGCTTCCATGGGTAAGTCATCCCAGCAACGCACCGGATACTCGGACATGAACGAACCCACCATCCTCGAACCCGTCGACGGCGCCGCCGATCTCACCAAGAACATGGGCCTGGGCAGCGACGTCAACCTCGATGTCATCCTCGATGTGCCGGTCACCATGGCCATGGAAGTAGGCCGCACCAAGATCAGCATCCGTAACCTGCTCCAGCTCAACCAGGGCTCTGTGGTCGAACTCGACCGCGCCGCTGGTGAGCCGCTCGATGTCTTCGTGAACGGCACGCTCGTCGCCCACGGCGAGGTGGTGGTGATCAACGAAAAGTTCGGCATCCGCCTGACCGACGTGATCAGCCCGGCCGAACGCGTCCGCAAGCTCCGCTGAGGGCCGCCCATGCGCCGCATTGCCGCTGCCCTTACGGGCGGCTTCCTCCCTTGCGCCCTGTTGGCGGCCCCGGTCGCCCCGGTGGCGGCCGCGCCGGCGGTGGATTCGGGCGCGGAACTGGTTCGCGTCCTGATCAGCCTGCTGGGCGTCGTGGCGCTCATCTTCTTCGTCGGCTGGCTAAGCCGCCGTGCCCAGGCGCGTATTCGCCCGGGTGGCCGGAAGATTCGCGTGATCGAATCCATGCCGGTGGGCATCAAGGAGAAGGTGATGCTGATCGAGGTGGGTGGCACCCAGCTGCTGGTGGGCGCCTCGCCCACGGGTGGCCTGCGCACGCTGCACGTGCTCGATACCCCGGTGCAGGAAGACGCTACGCCGCAGGACGGCCAGGCGATCCGCGGTTTCCGCGACATCCTTTCCCAGTGGAAGCGTCCATGAAGTACCTGAAGTGGGGGCTGTTGCTGCTCCTCCTCCTTGCCCCGTTCGCCGCGTTCGCGGCCGAGCCGCCGGGCATCCCACTGGTGAACGTGCAGCCGGGCGCCAATGGCGGCCAGCAGTGGTCGCTGTCCATCCAGATGCTGGCGCTGATGACCGCGCTGACGGTCCTCCCGGCGATCCTGCTGATGATGACCTCGTTCACCCGCATCATCATCGTGCTGGGCTTCCTGCGCCAGGCGCTGGGCACCAACAGCACGCCGCCGAACCAGGTGATTCTGGGCCTGTCGTTGTTCCTCACCCTGTTCGTGATGTCGCCGGTGCTGAACAAGGCCTACGACGCCGGCCTGAAGCCGTACATGGATGGCCAGATGAGTGTTCAGGACGCGCTGCCCGCCGCGGCGGCGCCGTTCAAGCACTTCATGCTCGAACAGACCCGTGAGCCCGACCTGCAGCTGTTCACCAAGCTGGCCGGCGAGCAGCCGTACGCCGACAAGGAAGCCGTGCCTTACCGCGTGGCGCTGCCCGCGTTCGTCACCAGCGAGCTGAAGACCGCGTTCCAGATGGGCTTCCTGCTGTTCATCCCGTTCCTGATCATCGATCTGGTCGTCGCCTCCGTGCTCATGTCCATGGGCATGATGATGGTCTCGCCCATGATCATCTCGCTGCCGTTCAAGATCATGCTTTTCGTGCTGGTCGACGGCTGGACCTTGCTGCTTGGCACCCTGGCGGGGAGCTTCTTCCAGTGACGCCCGAATCGGTCATCAACTTCGGCCAGCAGGCCCTGCACATCGCCATGCTGATCGGCGCGCCGCTGCTGCTCACCGCGCTGGCGGTGGGCCTCATCATCGGCATGGTGCAGGCCGCCACGCAGATCAACGAGCAGACCCTGAGCTTCATCCCGAAGCTGATCTGCATGGCGCTCGTCGCCATCATCACCGGCCCGTGGATGCTGCGCACCATGGTCGATTTCACCCGCACGCTCATCGAAAACCTGCCCCAGGCGGTGCGTTGATGCCACTGGAGCTCGGCCAGCTCGAAGGTTGGGTGGGTAGCGCGTGCTGGGCGATGGCGCGTATTTCCGGCCTGATGCTCGTGGCACCCGTGCTCGGCTCCAACATGATCCCGACCCGGATCCGGCTGGGCCTCACCATCATGCTCACCATCGTGCTGGCGCCGCTGGCCCCGCTGGATATCCGCCCACTCTCGGCGGCCGGTGTCGCGACGCTGGCCCAGCAGATCCTGATCGGCGGCGCGCTGGGCTTTATCCTGAAGCTGGTCTTTGAAGCGGTTTCGTTCGGTGGCCAGTACGTCTCGCAGGCCATGAGCCTTGGCTTCGCCGAGGTGGTGAACCCTGGCGTGGGCGGTACTACGCCTGTGCTCAGCCAGTTCTACACCATGCTGGTCACCCTGTTGTTCCTGGTGATGAACGGCCACCTGCAGCTGATCGACCTGCTGGCGGAAAGCTTCCGCAGCATGCCGGTGGGCCAGGATGGCATCGGCACGAACGGCCTGTGGGGCGTGCTCACGTTTGCTACCCACCTGTTCGCCGGTGCCGTTCGGGTAGCGTTGCCCGCGCTCACGGCACTGTTGATCGTGAACCTGGGCTTCGGCGCCATCAGCCGCTCGGCGCCCTCAATGAATCTTTTCGCGGTCGGCTTCCCGATCACCATCTGCCTCGGTCTGATCGCTGTCTGGCTTGCCCTACGTGGCCTGCCCAGCGCCTTCGATTCGCTCACCACGGATGCATGGGAAACCATGCGCCAGCTCATCGGGAGGTAAGCCGTGAGCGAAGGTGCGGATAAGGAAGACAAAACCGAAGCCCCTAGTGATAAACGGCTGCGTGAGTCACGTGAAAAAGGCGAACTTCCGCGCTCCCGGGAGCTTTCCACCGCCATCGTGGTGTTCGCGGGCGTGGCCATGCTCATCGCCTCGCACGCCCAGATGGCCACCCACGCCGCCAATATCATGCGGGTAGGCCTGAACTACGGCCGCGAGGACCTGTTCGCGGCCAACGGGCTGGAGCGCGCCCTCATGACCTGCGTGATGGAAGCCTTGCGCATGCTGGGGCCGCTATTCGCCGTGACGGTCGCTGCGTCGGTGGCCGCGCCGGCGCTCATGGGCGGCCTGAATTTCTCATTCGAGGCGCTTGCGCCCAAGTTTGATCGGCTCGATCCCATCCAGGGCTTCTCCCGGCTGGTCTCGAAGAATGGCCTGGTCGAGCTGGGCAAATCCCTGCTGAAGCTGCTGCTGATCGGTGGTGCGCTGGCCTGGTACCTGCGTAAGAGCACGTTGGAAATGTATGCCGTGGGCTCGGGGCCGGTCGAGGAGGGCATCGCCCACGCTTTCAGCATGTTCGGTAGCGCATCGCTCATCTTCGCGATCGCGATGGGCGCCATCGGCCTGGTGGATGCGCCGTGGCAGAAGTACAGCTTCATGTCGAAGATGAAGATGACCAAGCAGGAAGTGAAGGACGAGCACAAGGAAAACGAAGGCTCACCTGAGCTGAAGTCAAAAATCCGCCAGATGCAGCACCAGATGGCCCGCCGCCGCATGATGGAAGACGTGCCCACGGCTGATGTCATCATCGCCAACCCGACGCACTTCTCGGTGGCCCTTAAATACGACGAAAACCGCATGGGAGCGCCGCGCGTGGTGGCCAAGGGCATGGACGTGATTGCCCTGCAGATCCGGCAATTGGGCACCGATTCGAAGGTGCCGGTGGTGGAAGCGGCCCCGTTGGCACGAGCCTTGTATCACACGACGGAAATCGGACGCGAAATCCCCTCGGCCCTGTACGTGGCCGTGGCCCAGATCCTGGCCTACGTGTTCCGGTTGAAGCAGGCGATCGCCACCGGCGATCTCCCGCCTGATATGCCCCAGCAGGATATCGATCCGGAGCTGATGGGCCCCTACCGCATGGATAAGTGATTACAGATGGCAGCCTCCCCGAACCTGATGGGCACCTTCCGGCAAATCGGCCGGCGTGGCGTGGCCGCCCCGGTGGCCATGCTGATCATGCTCGGCATGATGATGCTGCCGCTGCCGCCGTTCATGCTGGACCTGCTGTTCACGTTCAACATCGCGCTGTCGCTGGTGATCCTGCTGGCCACCATGTACGTCATGCGGCCGCTGGAGCTTGCCTCGTTCCCGACCGTGGTGCTGTTCGCCACCTTGTTGCGCCTGGCCCTGAATATTGCCTCCACCCGCGTGGTGCTGCTGCACGGCCACAATGGCCCGGGCGCGGCCGGCAAGGTGATCGAAGCGTTCGCCGAGTTCGTGATCGGCGGCAACTTCGCCGTCGGTTTCGTCGTGTTCGCCATCCTCACCATCATCAACTTCGTGGTGGTGACCAAGGGTGCCACCCGCGTGTCGGAAGTGACCGCGCGCTTCACCCTCGATGCCATGCCCGGCAAACAGATGGCGATCGACGCCGACCTCAACGCCGGCCTGCTCACCCAGGAACAGGCGCGCGAGCGCCGCCAGGAGGTGCGTGAGGAAGCGGATTTCTACGGCTCGATGGATGGCGCTTCCAAGTTCGTCCGCGGCGACGCCACCGCCGGCATCCTCATCCTTGTCATCAACATGCTGGGTGGTTTCTTCATCGGCATGTTCCAGCACGGCCTCTCGGCCGGCGAAGCGGCCCGCACCTACACCCTGCTGACCATAGGCGATGGCCTGGTCGCACAGGTGCCCGGCCTCATGCTTTCCATCGCCACCGCGGTGATCGTTACCCGCGTGTCGAAGTCGCAGGAGATGGGCAAGCAGGTGTTCGGCCAGCTGTTCGGCCAGCCCAAGGCGCTTGCCGTGGCCGCCGCGGTGCTTGGCACCATGGGGCTGATCCCGGGCATGCCGAACATCCCGTTCCTTCTGCTGGCCGGCCTTGCCGGCTTTGGCGCATGGAAGCTGCACCAGCGCAAGATGATTCCGGCCGGTGCCGCTGCCGGTACCCCGGGTGCGCCGGGCACCGAACTGGCTGCGCTGGAATCCGCGCCGCCGGCCGAGCGACTCGAACTGTCGTGGGAAGACGTCGCGCAGGTCGATACGGTGGGTCTTGAAGTGGGTTACCGCCTCATCCCGCTGGTGGATAAAGCGCAGGGTGGCGAGCTCATGGCACGCATCAAGTCGGTTCGCCGCAAGCTGTCGCAGGAACTGGGCTTCCTGGTCCCTTCCGTGCACATTCGCGACAACCTCGACCTGGCCCCGCATGGCTACCGCATCTCGCTGATGGGCGTGCCCATGGGTGAGGCCGAGATCCACACCGAGCGCATGCTGGCCATCGATCCGGGCCGCGTGCACGGCACCATCAATGGCATCGCCACCCGCGACCCGGCCTTCGGCCTGGATGCGGTGTGGATCGAGCCGGGCCTGCGCGAACATGCGCAGACCCTGGGCTACACCGTGGTTGATCCGGCCACGGTCATCGCCACCCACCTCTCGCACATTCTTCAGAACCACGCCCACGAGCTCATCGGCCACCAGGACGTGCAGCAGCTGCTCGATCGCCTGGCCCAGCAGACCCCCAAGCTGGTGGAAGACCTGGTGCCCAAGCGCCTTTCGCTCGGCGCCGTGGTCAAGGTGCTGCAGAACCTGCTCGCCGAGCGCGTGCCCATCCGCAACTTCCGCGGCATCGTCGAATCGCTGGCGGAGCATGCGGGGCAGAGCCAGGATCCCGGCGTACTCGCCGCCGCCGTGCGCGTCACGCTGGGTCGCCAGATCGTGCAGGAGATCGCTGGCCTTGGCACCGAGGTTCCCGTCATTACTTTGGCACCCGAACTGGAACAGATTTTGCTCCAGTCCCTGCAGGGTGGTGGTCCCGCCGGTGCGGCCGTGGAGCCGGGCCTGGCAGATCGCCTGCAGAAGAACGTCGCCGATGCGGCGCGGCGCCAGGAAGCCGCCGGCGAACCGGCCGTCCTGCTGGTCTCACCGCAGCTTCGTCCATGGCTTTCGCGCTTCGTGCGGCATGTGGCCCAAAACCTGCATGTACTTGCGTACAACGAGGTTCCGGACAACCGCCGCGTCAAGCTGGTGACGGCCCTGGGACGATAGGAATGAGACGCCGCTCGGGGAATTCCCCCGGCGGACGTGACAGAACAAGGTGGCGCCGCAGGCAAGCGGGGCGCCGATCGAAGAAGACAGGATCGAACGCATGAAAATCAAACGATTCGTTGCTCCGGATATGCGCCAGGCCATGCGCCAGGTGCGTGATGAGCAGGGTCCGGACGCCGTGATCCTGTCCACGCGCAAGATGGACGACGGCATCGAGATCATCGCTGCGCTCGATTACGACGAGGCGCTGGTCCGCGAGGCGGGCTTCGCGTTCGAACCGCCGACCCCGGAAGAGAAGCTCGAAAAGATCCGTGCCACTCGCGACACCCGCGATAACCGTGAAGCCGAACGCATCGCCCGCGTCGACCAGGCTCGCGCTGCCACCGCCGCCGCCGTCGAGCGTGCGACCAAGGGAGCCGCACCCGCCGCAGCGAACGCGCCGCAGCGCCAGTCTTCCGCCGCACTGGCTGCCAGCGTCGCCGATGTGGTGCGCGCCGCGACGGTCACCGCGCCGCAGAACGATACCGCGGTGAATGGCATGCGCGCCGAGATCAATAACCTGCGCGAGATGCTGGAAGTGCAGCTCTCCGCGCTGGCGTGGAACCAGATGGATCGCCAGCACCCGCTGCGTGCCCGCGTATTGCGCGAGATGACCCGCCTGGGCATCGATGGCGACGTGGCCCGCGCGTTGTGTGCCGAGCTGCCGGATAACATGACCGCCGAGCAGGCGCGCTATCTGCCGCTGGGCATCCTCTCGCGGAATATCCGCACCAGCGGCCGCAACTTCGACACCGTCGGTGGCGGCATCACTGCTTTCGTCGGGACCACGGGCGTGGGCAAGACCACCAGTATTGCCAAGCTGGCGGCTCGCGCCGTGCTTCGCCACGGTGCGTCCAACGTCGCGCTGATCAGTGCCGATCAGTACCGTATTGGCGCTGGCGCCCAACTGGAACATTACGGCCGCCTGCTTGGCGTGCGCGTGTACAACGCGCACGACGCGCAGAGCCTGCGCAACGTACTGTTGCAACTGCGTGGCAAGCATACGGTGCTCATTGATACCGCGGGCCTTGCGGGCAACGATCCGAAGCTGCAGCAGCAGTTCGAGACGTTGCGCGCCATGGCCGATGTGCGCGTGTGCCTGGTGCTCGCCGCCAACGCTCAGGCCCAGGCGATCGACGGCGCCGTGCGCGCCTACGCCCCCCTGAAGCCACAAAGCGCCATCCTCACCAAGCTCGACGAGACGCCCCTGCTGGGTGGCGCGCTCTCGGCCCTTATCCGGCATAGCATGCCGCTGGACTACACCACGGATGGGCAGCGCGTGCCCGAGGACATCGCGTCCGCCGATGCGCGCAAACTGGTCTGCCTGGCAGCCCAGATGCTCAAGCAGCGCAACGACGAACCGGATGACGCCATACTTGCCGATCGTTTCGGCTTCGCATCCGCTCCGGCCCTGGCCTGATCGCAGAATCTGACGAACGTGACTACGGCAACCGCAACCGCAACTTCTTTCACGGCAGTGAACTCCTTCATGACCACACACGTCGACAACTCCCAGGCCGCCGGTCTTAACTGGCTCGCCGACCGCCGTCCCACGCGCAGCATCGCGATCGCGGGCGGCAAGGGCGGTGTTGGCAAGACCACGGTGGCCGTGAACCTTGGCATGGCCCTGGCCATGGGCGGCCGCGATGTGCTGCTTCTGGATGCCGACCTGGGCATGGCCAATATCGATGTGCTGCTGGGCCTGCAGCCCACGCGCCACCTGGGCCATATGCTCGAGGGTGCTTGTGCCATAGAGGATCTGGTGCTTGATGCGCCCCATGGCCTGAAGGTGATCCCAGCCACGTCGGGCACCCGCCGCATGGCCCAACTGCCGAACATCGAGCACGCCGCCGTCATCCGCGCCTTCGACGAATACCCGCTGGCGCCCGAATACCTCATCGTCGATACCGCAGCGGGCATTTCCGACAGCGTATCGATGTTCGCCGCCGCATCCGACGAGGTGGTGGTGGTCGTTTGCGACGAGCCGGCCTCGTTGACTGACGCCTATGCGCTGATCAAGGTCCTCTCGCGTGAGTTCGCGGTGAACCGCTTCCGCATCGTGGCCAACATGGTCCGCCATGCGCAGGAAGGGCGCCAGCTGTTCGAAAAGCTTTCCCGGGTGACCAACCGCTTCCTGGATGTGTCGCTCGATTTCATGGGCATGGTGCCGCACGACGAGTACCTGCGCCAGGCGATTCGCCGCCAGTCGGCGGTGGTCGACGCCTGGCCGAGCAGCCGTTCAGCGGTGGGATTCAAGAATTTGGCCAGGTCGGTCGATACATGGGGTGAACCCGAACCCCGTGGTCAGGGTCGCATCGGCTTTTTTGCCGGGCGCGAACACGTGGGGGGAGGGCTGCCGTTGTGAGTGTCGCGAGCGAATACCTTGAAATTACTAAGGTTCCGGCCGATCAACTGGTAAAAACGCACGCGCCGTTGGTGCGCCGGATCGCCTATCACCTGATGGGCCGCCTGCCGCCCAGCGTCGATGCAAACGACCTTATGCAGGCCGGCATGATCGGTTTGCTTGAGGCGGCAAGGAATTATTCGCCGACTCGCGCGGCCAGCTTCGAAACCTATGCGGGTATCCGCATACGTGGCGCCATGCTGGATGAACTGCGCAAGACGGATTGGACCCCGCGCTCTGTCCACAGGAAATTGCGCGAGGTGGCGGAAGTCACAAGGCAGATCGAAAACGAAACGGGCGGCGACGCCGATGATCTCGAGGTCATGAAGCGCCTCGGCATCGACGCCATGGAATACAACCAGATCCTGGCAGACGCGGCGAGTGCGCGGTTGCTGAGCCTTACGGCGCCGGAAGGCGACGAGGGTTCCGCCATCGATGTTGCCGACCCGGATGCCACGGGCCCGGATGGGTTGTTCGAGAAGGACGGCATGCGCCATGCGCTGGCCGAATCGATCGACGGCCTGCCCGAGCGCGAAAAGCTGGTGATGTCGCTGTACTACGATGACGAACTCAACCTGAAGGAAATCGGTGCGGTGTTGGGAGTTAGCGAATCGCGCGTGTGCCAGATCCATGGCCAGGCTTTGATTCGCCTCCGTGCACGCATGTCGGGTTGGAAAGACAAACACTAAGAAATACGCGGCTGTAAGGCGGAGAGCGCTTTGGACAAGAACATGAAAATCCTCGTGGTGGACGATTTCTCCACCATGCGGCGAATCGTCCGTAACTTGCTGGTAGAGCTGGGTTTCACCAACACGCTCATCCAGGAGGCGGAAGATGGCAACGCGGCGCTGGCGCTCCTGCGCTCGCAGCCCATCGACCTGGTGGTCACCGACTGGAACATGCCGAACATGACCGGCATCGACCTGCTGCGTGCCATTCGCGCGGATGCCAGCCTGAAATCGCTGCCGGTGCTGATGGTCACCGCCGAGAACAATCGCGACCAGATCATCGCGGCCGCGCAGAGCGGCGTGAACGGTTACGTCGTGAAGCCGTTCACGGCCGTCACGCTGAAGGAAAAGCTCGACAAGATCTTCGAACGACTCGCCGCGGCCGCGGGCTAAGGGACTGACATGAATACGATGATTTCCGCTGGCCAGGATGTGGCACCCGAACTGCGTGAGCTGCTGGATGCCGACGACAGTGCGGCGTTCGAACAGGCGCTCGATCGCCTGATCCGCAGCCGTGAGCAACATCTGTTCCTGGCCCTGGGCCACCTCGCGCGCGACCTGCACGAATCCGCCCGTCGCCTCGCCTCGGATATTTCGAGCGATGGCGTGCCCGGCACCATGAGCGATGCGCGCAAGCACCTGCGCGATGTGCTCGAGATGAGCTCGCAGGCCGCCCACCGCACGCTCGATTTCAGCGAGAAGCTGCGCCCGCAGGCGCAGGCCCTCGCAAAACAGGCCGATGAGCTGCTGGTGCTCGACCAGGCCGATCCTGCCTTCACCGCCAACGCCACGTCGCTGGCGGTACGCGTCGGCGATTTCGCGCAGAACTGCGATATCGGCTTTGGCGAAATGGTGGAGGCGCAGTCCTGGCAGGATCTCTCCGGCCAGCGCGTGGCCCAGGTCGAATCGTTCATGGCCAAGGTCGAGAATTCCCTGGTGGAGCTGGTGCGCCTCACCGGTTCGCTGGCCGGCGCCAACGCGCCGGCGGCGGACAAGGTGAGCCAGGACGAAGTGGACCGCCTGCTCAGCGAATTCGGCTTCTGAGCCCGCCATGAGCGTGGAGCTGGACAACGAGCTGCTCAACGTCTTCCTGATCGAGGCCCGCGAACTGCTTGAGACCCTGGGCGAACAGCTCGTGGATCTCGAAGCCTCGCCGGAGGACAGCGAGCTCCTGAACGCGGTGTTCCGTGCGTTCCATACCGTAAAGGGCGGGGCGGGCTTCCTTGGCCTGAACGCCATGGTGGAACTGTGCCACCGCGCGGAGGATCTGCTGAACGAGGCGCGTAACGGCGCACTCGTGCTCAATGCTGCCTTGATGGATGCGTTGCTGGAGTCGCTCGATCTGCTGAACGACATGATGCGTGCGGCTGATGCTGGCGTGCCTGCCGAGCCCGCGCCGCGCTCGCTGCTCGATCGCCTGGTCGTACCGGGGCGTGCTGCCTCCGCCGCACCGGTCGCGCTCGCGGTGCCGGTCAGCGCGCCGAAGGCGGCCGCCGTGTCCGCGCCCGCCAAAGCCTACGATCCCATCGAAGATGAGTTCGAGGCCATGCTCGATGCTGCCCGTACCGAGCGTGCTCCCGCGCCCGCCGAGTCCGGCACCATTTCGGACGACGAATTCGAATCGCTGCTTGATTCGCTCTACGGCACCGGTGCGCCCGGCGCCGAGGGCGTCGCGCCCGCCGGGCCCGTGGTCGAGGCAGTCGCAGTTGCGCCCGAAAGCAACACCATCAGCGATGACGAGTTCGAAGCACTGCTTGACCAGCTCTACGGCACCGGCGCCCCCAGCGGCAGCGCCCCCGCCGAGGCTGGCTCTGCGCCCACGGACCTCGTCGCTGTAGGAGCGGGCTTGCCCGCGATCAACGAAACCGCGGCCCCCCTTGTTCCCGTCGCCGTTGCGGTCAATGCGGGCGTACCTGCCGACACCCCCGCGAAGCCGAAGCCGGCTGCCGCCACAGAAAAGCGCCAGCCGTCCGCCACGGCTGAAACCACGGTCCGCGTCGATACCCATCGCCTCGACAGCCTGGTCGATGCCGCCGGTGAACTCGTCCTGGTCCGCAACCGGCTGACCAACCTGGCGCCGCGCGGTACCAACGATCCGATGGAACGCGCCATCGGTGAACTTGAGCGTGTGGCCGAAGACCTGCAGAACGCCGTCCTGCGCATGCGCATGCAGCCGGTGGGCAAGCTGTTCTCCCGCTTCCCGCGCATCGTGCGTGACCTGGCCCGCCAACTGGGCAAGGACATCGAACTCGTCACCGAGGGTGAAGAAACCGATATCGACCGTACGGTGGTCGAAGCACTGGCTGATCCACTCGTGCACTTGTTGCGCAACGCCGTCGACCACGGCATTGAAATGCCGGATATCCGCGACCAGGCGGGCAAGTCGCGTTCCGGTACGGTGCGCCTTGCCGCGGGCCAGTATGGCGATCGCATCGTCATCACGGTAACCGATGATGGCAAAGGCATGGATCCCGAAGTGCTGCGTCGCAAGGCCGTTGAAAAAGGCCTGATGGACGAAGAGCAGGCCGCGCGGCTGGATGAGCGCGAGTGCTACGAGATCGTGTTTCGCCCCGGGTTTTCCACGGCCAGCCAGGTCTCGGATATTTCCGGCCGTGGCGTCGGCATGGATGTGGTCAAGACCAAGATTGTTGAGCTGGGCGGCACCCTTTCGATCGATTCGCGGGTGGGCCACGGCAGCACCGTGCGCCTGTCGGTGCCATTGACGCTGGCGATCCTGCGTGTGCTCATGGTGCGCGTAGGCAACCGCCTGCTGAGCCTGCCCATGTCCAACGTCGCCGAAGTGTTCGAGCTGTCCGCAGGGCAGGTCCAGGAACTCGATGGCCGCATTGTTGCCGCCCACCGTAATCGCGCGCTGCCGTTAGCCGACCTGGGTAACTGGGCGGGTGCGAAGGGCAGGGGCGGCCATGTGGTGGTGGTGCAGATCGGGCACCAGACCCTTGGCTGCCTGGTGGATGAAGTTCTAGGCCGTGAGGATGTCATGGCCAAGCCGCTCGGGCCGTTCCTGAAGGAAGTGCCCGGCGTCGCCGGCGCCACCATCACCGGGGATGGCCGCATTTCGCTCGTACTCGATCTTGCGGGCCTGGCCGATGATAGCGGCCAGGTGCTGCCTAGCCTGAGGATGGCGGTCTGATATGGATATCGTGAGCGTTGTCGGCACGATCCTGGCCTTCGTGGTCATTATCGTGGGGACCATCCTCAAGGGCTCAAGCATCGATGCCCTGTGGAACCCGGCCGCCTTCGTTATCGTCTTCCTGGGTACGTTCGCCGCGCTGCTCGTGCAGACGCCCGGCACGGTGCTCAAGCGCGCATGGGCCATGTTGCCCTGGGTCTATCGTCCGCCGGATATCGAATCGGAGAACCTCGTCAGCCGCATCGTCGGCTGGAGCGAGATTTCCCGGCGTACGGGCCTGCTTGGCCTGGAACCCGCCATCGAGCGCGAACAGGACCCCTTTATCAAGAAGGGGCTTCAGCTTTTGGTGGATGGCACCGAACCGGACGCCATGCGCTCCGTGCTGGAGGTGGAGGTCTTCACGCGCGAACACATCGATATCGAAGCGGCCAAGGTGTACGAGAACGCCGGTGCGTACTCGCCCACCATGGGCATCATCGGCGCCGTGATGGGCCTCATGGCTGTCATGCAGAACCTGGCCGAACCCAGCAAGCTGGGTCACGGCATCGCTGCTGCATTCGTCGCCACGATTTACGGCATCGGCCTGGCCAACCTGCTTGCGCTACCAATGGCCGCGCGCCTGAAGGGCCTCGCGCGCCAACGTTCGCAGATGCGCGAAATCCTCGTTGAAGGTCTCGTCTCGATCGCCCAGGGCGATAACCCCCGGCACATCGAGAGCAAGCTGCAGGGGTTCCTGCAGTGAAGCGCCGACACCACGAAGAACACATCAACCACGAGCGTTGGGCCATCCCCTATGGTGACCTGATCACGCTGTTGCTGGCGCTTTTCGTGGTCATGTACGCGGTATCCGCCGTCAACGAAACGAAATTCCGCGTGATGGCCGCGTCCATCAACGAAGCCTTCAACGGTACGGGCAAGGTTATCGAGCCCGTGCAGGCGAATACACCAGCCACCCAGGTTCCGTTGCCGAACGAAACCCGTTCGCCCACGGCCAGCCCCATCGCCAAAATCGATGTGCCCATTCCGCCGCGTAACCTGCCGTTGCCAGGCCACGAGGGTGCGGCCGCCGAAGCGCAGCCGGGTGACAAGCACCAGACAGCACCTGCGGATAACGCGACGGTCGGCAAGGTCGAACAAGCCAGCCTGAGCCAGATCTCCGATGAAGTGAAGCGCGCGATGAAGCCGCTGATCGACAAGAGCCTGGTCAGCGTGCGCCAGACGCCGGACTGGCTCGAGATCGAGGTGCGCACCGATATCCTGTTCCCCGTGGGCGTGGCGAAGCTGCAGCCCGCGGCCGAAGACGTGATCCGCAAGCTTGCCGGCATCCTTGCACCGTTCCCGAACAGCATGCGTGTCGAGGGCTACACCGACAACACGCCGATTGCCACAGCGACGTTCCCATCAAACTGGGAACTTTCCGCTGCGCGCGCCGCCACGGTGGCGCGCCTGCTTACCGAACAAGGTGTGGATCCACACCGGGTTGGCATCATGGGTTGGGGGGAGTTCAAGCCCTCTACCTCCAATGCGACGGATGATGGCCGCAACCATAATCGCCGCGTGGTGATCGTGGTGATGAGTGACAAGGGCTCGCCGTCGCCCTTGCCTGGGCAAGGAGCCGCTCCCTGATGCACGTATGGGCTATCTCCAACCAAAAGGGTGGCGTCGGTAAAACCACCACTGCGATGTCCTTGGGCAGCATGCTGGCCGCCGACGGCAAGCGTACGCTGCTTGTCGATATGGACCCGCACGCATCGTTGTCCGGCTATATCGGCGTGGAAGGCGGTGCCCACGGCAGCGTCTACGATCTGTTCGGGGTCAGTGGCACGCCGCTGCCCGTCGGCACGCTCGTGCATGCCACGCAATGGGATCGCCTGAGCGTATTGCCGGCGTCTGCCGCCATGATCACGCTGGATCGCCACCTTGGCACCAAGCCCGGCATGGGCCTCGTCCTGAGCCAGGCCCTTGCGGAGCTGGCGCCGGACTTCGATCACGTCCTGCTCGACTGCCCGCCCACGCTGGGCGTACTCATGGTGAACGCGCTGGCAGCGAGCGATCGTCTGCTGGTGCCCACGCAGACCGAAGCCCTGGCCCTGGCTGGCCTGGAGCGCATGCTGCGCAGCCTCTCCATGATCGAACGCTCGCGCGGTAAGCCCATGCCGCGCACCATCGTGCCTACGCTGTTCGATGCGCGGACCCATGCATCGCGCGCTTGCCTGGCGCAGTTGCGCGAGCAGTATGGGGATATCGTGAGTGAGGCGGTGATCCCCACCGATACCCAGATCCGTGAAGCGAGCGCAGCAGGTGTGCCACTCGCCTCATGGCCTGCCGCCCGTCGTGGTGGGCAGGCCTACCGCCAGTTGCTCGCCGAGCTGTTGGCAAAATCCGCAACGTCCGTGACGGACGCGGCCGCGTGATCGGCAATATGAACGACGCCGAGCAGATCGTCGCCGATTACCTTGCCGAGCTGCTGACGCCCGCACCTGTTGCGGCGGATGCCGCGCCCGCGCAGGTCAAGGTGGTCGCCATCGAGACCTGGCGCAACGCGCCGGCCGCGGAAGTGCCCGAGCAAACGTCGCAGCCGCCGCGTTACTTGCTATGCGTCGCCGCTGGCGTAAAAGTTGCCGTGCCCATGGCCGATATCACGCACATGCTGCCCATGCCGCCATTAACCCCGCCGCGCAACGCCAATGCAATTTGCCTCGGCCGCTGGCGGCACCCAAGTGGCGAGGCGCGCGTTGCCGATCTCGCCGCCATTCTTTCGCCTGACATGGGAGGCGCGCATGCACCCACGTTGGTACTCCTTGGCGATCGCCGCTGGGCGTTGGCATGCGAGGTGACCGATGAACCGGTCGAGATTGATGGCGCGAGCGTACTCTGGCGCGATGGCGCCGCCACCCGTCCGTGGCTCGCGGGCATGTCCAAAGAACCGCGGTGTGGCGTTATCGGCACTACCGCCCTCATCGCATGGCTGGAACAGGAGCTTGGCCCGTGAGCGAAGTAAAACACGAGGCCGGCAGCCCATGGCTCGGCTTTTCCCTGAAAGGGCAGCGCTACGCCGTATCGCTGACGGCGGTACGCGAAGTGATCCGCCCCGGCGATATCACGCCGGTTCCTGGGTCACCGACCGATGTGCTGGGCATCGTGAACCTGCGTGGCCAGATCGTGCCGGTGCTCGATGGCCGCCGGCGCTTCGGTCTTGATGGTGGCGCTGCCGCCGAAGAACTCGATGCCCAACGCGTCATCGTATTCGACGATGCCGGCACCACCGTTGGCCTGCTGATCGATGTGATCGGTGAAATGCTCCAGTTCGATCCCGCTGACGTGGCCCCACCGCCACCAGGCCGCGCCGTGCGCCGTGACGATCCGGTCAGCGGGGTGATCACCCGTGATGACGGCTTTATCGCCCTGGTCGACGTTCCAAGGCTGTGCCGCGCCTGATCTGTCCCCACTGTCCCGGTGCCGATGGCACGCCACTGTAGGCGCGCGCTTGCGCGCGATCCCTAGTGCGGCATCATTCAATGCGCTACCGTGTCCCCGCTATCCCGGAGCCCACACCCGCATGAACGCCGCCATCCTTGGTTACGTGCTGATCGCACTCGCCGTCCTCAATCTCATCGGCTTGTTGCTTCTGTTTCGGCGCCTTGGCCAACAGGCGGTGGCAAGGAAGCCTGTGGCCGCCTCAGGCGAACCCGTGGAAAAGCCGGAACCGAACCCGGCGCCGGCCATTCCCGCCATCGAACCGGATCAACTGGCGAGCATGCTCCGCCGTCTCGAAAATCGCCTTGGCGATATCGAAGACCAGGTCCGCCGCCAACCGACGGTCACCGTGGCCTCGGAAACCGGCGGCGCAAGCGATCGCTCCCTCGCACTGGCCCAGCGCCTCGCCCGCCAGGGTGCCTCGCCGCAGGATATTGCCGATACCTGCGGCATCTCCCTGACGGAAGCCGAGCTACTGCACCGGCTGCACTCAGCGCGCTGAGGCGCTGGCGCTAAGCTCGTTGCCGCACCGCGAGGACGGCGCGGCAAGCGAGCCAGCCACCGATACTGATGACCGTACCCGTGATGAGCCCCGTCGCGATACGGCTCACGACGATTCGCTGGGACAGCCCCTCTGGATCGTACGTGGCGGACATGGCTAGTTGGTGCAGCGTGCAGATGGGAACGAACCATAGGAATGTGACCCTGAACCAGTAGCGGTAGCCGGGTGACGGCGGGGCGAACAGTCCGATATGCCAACGCCATGCTGCCAGCGCAGCCTTGCTTATAGTCTTCATCAGTGTTTCGTCTCACGCAGATCGTAGGCGCAATTAAGCATGCCGAGGACGGCGGCCCCGGACGCTCCGAGCGCGGTAGATGGAATGCCAACCACGGGCCACCGGCGAATCCACCCAGGCCGACGAGCGCACCGACGCCAGCGCTGCTGGCCATGCGTTTCGGCTGGCAGCTGGCAGGGACCTCGATCGCTTTGGCAGCAGAACGCTCCATGTCCTCGATGATCAGTTCAAACACGTCACGGCCTCCTCGAGTGTGGGCTGCCAGCTTGACGTGTTGCGAAGCCTAAATATGTAGGGCTCTACCTCATCCTGCGTAGGCCATGTTGAGTGCGCAAGGTCCTCTGTGGGGCCTATCGCTCCAACCGGTAATTTAAGCTCGCCCGGCTGAAATCCGTCGCGTTCTGCGCTTCGAAGTTCCAGCGGTGGCTGAAGAGGTAGCGCAGCGTGATCACCTGGCCGGGATCGAACAGGCCCACGCCGTAACTGAGGTAAAGGCGCGGTGAGAGGTACTTGCCCACAGTGAACGCGGAGGTGCCACCAAGGGCATCGTTATTGCTCACACCGATGTCGTCCACGCCGATGCGTGAGCCAACACTCTTCGCAAGGAGGTCGCCTGCGGCTGAGCCCAGCGCCTGTGCGGCTGCACCCACCATGTTGCCTTCGCCACCCTTAACCTGCGAAAGCGGCTTGCCGGTCACAAGGTAGGAGAGGGCATCGGACTGTTCCATCACCGGGTTGGAGAAGACGGTAAGGATCGGGCGGCGCGCGGTGCCCGAGACGTAGAGGCCAACTTTCTGGCCATCGTCAATCGTGGCGTTGGGATTGAGGATGCGCGCCGCGCGAATGTTGAGGCCCGGGTTATCGATGGGAGTGCTGGCGAAAAGAAGCTGGCCCTGTTCGATCTTCAGGTCCTGGCCGTAGGCTTTATACGTGCCATCCACCGTTACCTGGCCCTGGCCTGTTGTCGCACGGCCGGGGCGCTCACGAACATCAATGATGCCGGTAATGCGGCCATCAATGCCGAAACCTACAAGGTGCAGCTTCTGGCCAAGGTCGACGCTGATGTCCGCGCTGATCGGCGAAGCTTCCGCTGCGGCCTCTTGTGCCTTGTCATCGACGACGACCACATCGGAGGATGCCTTGGTGGCGCCCGAACCCGGAAGGCGCTCCACGTTAACATCGGCCATGTCGATGCCGACCTTGCCCGTGACGTTCATGCCCTTCGCATCCTGCACGATGGTCAGGTTGGGCGAGACCACTGCTTTTGCGGCAGGGATGTCCGCCGCCGTGAACTTCGAGCCCTCGATGCCAAGGCGTACCTGCGCGCCCGCGCCTAGCGCGGCCGTGCCCTTGATGCCAAGCGTGCCGTCACCCGAGCGAATAGTGCCGTCCACGGCGTAGTTGGTCGCATCCGTCGTGCTGACGCTGATCCGGCCGTCGTGTAGCTTCAGGCCCGCGCTGGGCACTTCTGCGGCGAACCCCGCCAACAGCGCCTGCCCGGTCACGGCAGGCGTGCCCACCGTGCCGCCCAGGTTGAAGTTCGCATCGAGGCCGCCCTTTACCGAATCGATCTCCGTGGTGAACAGCTCGATGACGGATAGGTTCTTCAGGTGCAGTGCGACATTGCCACCGAGGGCTTGCTGCGCTCCGGTGACAGAAACATTGCCGGCGAGCGTGCCGCCATCGTTCAATGACGCGTTGACGGTGACGCGCTGGTTGTCTGGCGCGAGTTGCGCATTCAGCGCGAGATTGTCATACACCAGCAGCGGTTGTTCACTGCGGTCGGGGTAGATCACGGACCCATGCGGTGACGTGATATTGGCCTGGCCCGAAAGGGCGCCTGCCGCGGTGCGGCGTAGGCTGCCATCGCCTTCGATCATGCCGTCGGCTCGCATCGGCGAGTTGCCCGCTTCGGCCGCGGTCATCAGGAGCGCGAGCGGTACACGGCGCAGGCGGTAGCTCGCATCGAGGTTGCCGGCCTTGTCCTGGTTGGCCGCCACGCAGAGCAGGGGATCGCCAGCCGTGAGGCACAGATCGCTCATGCTCATCGCGCCATCCTTATAGGCGAGCTGGCTGGCGTTCTGCAGGCGGAACTGCGGAAGTCCCTGGAACGTGACGTTCAGGGCCGACAGCGTGCCGTTCCAGTTGCTGTCCTTGTACGAGCCAGAAAGCTTGAGGTCGGTGGTAAGGGGGCGGCCGTGCGCGTCGATCGACAGCTGGTGGCGATCCTGCGTGCCACTCGCGTCCACCGCGATGCGGTCGAAGACCAGGTCGCCTGTGTTGGCACCGGTGGCAATAACATCGAACTTGCCACCCGGTGCGCTGATATCCGGGATATCGGCGTTCAGCGTAAGCGTATCGACCTTCTGTCCCGCGTAGACCAGGGCGTTGCCGCGGATGTCGGCCTTTATCGCTAGCTTGGGTACGTTGCCCTTCGCGTTGATCGTGCCCTGCACGCGGCCACCTGCATCGGGCAGCCAGTCGCCCAGTGAGGCGATCGCCAGTTTCAGTTGCGCATCGTTCGCGGTGTCGCCCTTGGCATCCAGAGAAATCGTGCTTCCGCCGGAGGCGAGATCAAGTTTGCCGTTGATCACTTCATGCGGTTTGAGCTCGATCTTGCCGTTGCCACGCAACGGACGCTGGCGCAACGTGCCATCAAGTTTGTGCAGCTCGAGAGTACCCAGCGGCTCATCGTTGACAAGCCGGCCTTCGGTGGAGAGGTCGATGTTGAGTGAGCCAGCCCATTCGGCAAGGAGCTGGCCCGGATCGAAGCGATCGCCCTGCACATCCAGCTTCCACGCGATACCGGGCTTGAGCGTGACGTTGCCGCTGGCAGCAAGCTCGCCATTGGGCTGCTTCAGCTCCAGGGTGTGGATATCGATCACATCCGGCTTGCCGTTCACATCCAGCGTGAACTTGCCGAGGTGATCCGGAGGGCCGATATCAACATCGCCGAGTGCGTGGTAGTTCTCCGCGCCGCCTTCGAAGGTGAGCTTGCCAGAGCTTGCGAGTACCTGGCCAGCGACATCCTCCGGAACCAGCACGTCCTTCCATTGCAGGGCCAGGTCGGCGGTCAACGGCGTGGCGGCAATTTCCACCGTGCCCTTCGCCGTAAGCGAGCCCTTTACCTGCGGTGAGCCTACGGTCAGCTCATGCAACGTGAGCCGTTTGTAGTCATGATCGAATGCGGCATCGATCGGTGCCAGGTGCACCTGGTAGTCGTTCAGGCCGACATCGCCGGTGAGCTTTGCGCCATAGCGATCGCCTGAACCTTGCAGCGCAAGGCTAAGCGCGTCCAGGCTGCTGTCGCCAAGCAGCGGCTTGGGATTGAAGCGCGGCGCGTCGATGGATGCGGTCCATGCGTAATCGCCACTCTGGACCAGGTTCGCGTCCACTTGCGCAACGAAGGGCAGGCGCAGTTTGATGATGGTGTGCGCCTTGGCGCCGTCGCTGTGCGCTTCAAGGTCGCCCGCATAGTCGATATCCCCCACCTTCCACTGGAAGGCCGCCTTGCCATCGCCCATGTAGCCCTTGCCCACGGCAAGGTTGCCGGCCAGGTCAGCCTTGCCATCGGGCGCACGCAGGGCGAGCTTGCTCACAGCGATGCCCTTACCGGTCCATGACGCGGCGAGATCCAGCGTGTTGGATTCAAACAGGGGCTGGCCGGCCTGGCTCACCTTCACGTGCCCGACCTTCACGTCATCCAGCACGATGTCGAGGGGCGGCCGTAGTGAGAACGGCTCGCTGGGTTCGTTCGTATCCGGCTGGCTGGGGGGCAGCGCCACATCTACGCCGTCGACCGTCAATGTGTAGACGTGCGCCGTCTTGCGAAGCAGTGCGCCAAAGGAGAAATCCACGTGCGCCTTGGCCACCCGGATATCCATGCCCTTGCCATCGTTGTAGCGCACGCCGGCCAGATCGAGCGGGCCGGCAAGGCGGCCCTCTGCCTGCGTTACCGAGAGGGCGTTACCAGTGAAGCCCTTCGCCCGCTCCAGGGCGAAGCGCAGGCCTGATGCAGTACCGACCAGCCACCACACGCCCAGCGCGATGACGATGACCAGGACACCCAGCGCGCTACCTACGCGGATCAACCATTTCATGCCGGCGCTCCTCACAGGTCCGGCCCGATCACGACATGCAGGTGGATGCCATGTTCGTTCTTGTCGTGCACAGGAACGGCCACGTCGACGCGGATCATGCCCACGGGTGAGAGCCAGCGTACGCCAAGGCCCGCACCTACGCGCGGGTTGTAATCAGTGCCGGTGAACGCGTTACCAGCGTCGACGAATGCCGCCATGCCCCAATTGCGCGTGAAGTAATGTTCCACCTCGGTGCTGCCCACCAGCAGGCTTTCACCGCCGATCACGCGGTCATACGCGTTGCGCGGCCCGATGCTTTCGAAATCGTAGCCACGCACGCTACGGTCACCACCCGCAAAGAAGCGCAATTGAGGCGGCAGGGCGCTGAAGTCGTTGGTCCAGGTCTTGCCTGCCGTGCCACGCAGGATAAGGCGGTTGCGGCCCCAGAACGACTGGATCCACTTGGCATCGCCCATGACGGTGGAAAAGCTGGCATCAGAGAGCAGCGTGCCGACCGTGCTTCGTGCCGTGAGGGTGAGCGACCAGCCGCTGCGTACGAAGGTGGGGTTATCGCCCTTCTTCTTGCTGAGCGAGACCTCGGGGTAGAGCAGGGTGCTCTGGCCGTGCTCCAGGCCTTCCGCGGTATCGCTCTCGCCCCCGCGCTTGCCAACCGTAAATGTGCCGGTAAGCACGTTCATGCCAATGGTGCGGGTCCACCCGTGCCAAAGGCGCGTTTCATTCCCCACCAGCTGCAACGTGCGCGATTTGGAGGTCACGGTATTCGCGTCGCGGTAGTTCGCGCCAAAATTGAAGCTGCGCTGGTTCGGGCCCGGCATGGGGATCTGGTACAGGGTTGAAAGCGTTTTCAGGCGCTGGGCCACGACCAGTTCGTTCTTCCACTTGTGCCCGCGGTCGTTGATCCAGCGTTTCTCGATGCCGCCACGCAGGCCCGCGCCCGTGTCGGTACCGAAGAACGGGCCGCCCGTATAGATGGTGCGCTTGGCGGGCGCGAGGTCCACGTTCACGTCCACGGTGCCGTTCTTCGCGTTGTCGGTGTCCGGTATCACGTTGACGACGGCAAAATAGTCGGCGCCGTTCAACGCCTGCTGCAACTGCAGCAGCTGGTCCTGTGAAAAGTAATCGCCGCTCTTGAACGGCACGTAGCGGTCGAGGAAACCGTCACGGAACTGTGAATTCTTGAAGTTTACATGGCCGTAGCGGAAGCGCTCGCCGGACTCCCATTTGAGGTCAACCTTCGCAGTGTGCTCCGCGCGGTTCACTTCGACACGGTGTGTAACCAGTTTCGCATCGAGGAAGCCCGTGGCTGTCAGGGCGCCGCTCACGGCATCGCGCGCACCATCGTACTGGCCGTCGTTCATCGGCTTGTCTTTGAGGTTATCCAGGCCGCGCAGCGCACGTCGCACGGCGGGCACCTTCGATGCGGTGTCATCCATCGCGACGTTGACGGACGTCACCTTCACCGGTGTACCGGGCACGACGTGAAGCGTCACCTGCCAGTTGGTACCGACCTGCTTCAGGTCGCCGGTGGCGGTGGCCTCGTAGTAACCGTACGGCCGCAGCGCGGCTTGCACTTGGTCAGGCGCATTGGCGTAGAGGCGGCGGATCTGCGCATCGGTGACATCGCGCGCGGTGTACTGGCTCAGTTCCACGCCGGCGACCACGGCGTTCTTAAGGTTTTCGTCCACGCCATCCACGTTGAGGACGACGCCTGCATGCGCGGCGGCGGGCAAGAGGAACCACGGCAGAAGCAGCAGTCCATGGCGTCTGGTTAGGCGCATGTGCGTCCTTCCGGTCGTGATCCAAGGCCATGCGGGTGGCGGTGGCCACCCTCGGGAGCGCATCCGGGCGCGCCTGTGTATGCCCGTAACTTACCGCGCGTAGGCGCTTAGGTCGATAGACGGGTGACTACAAAGCTGAACGGCGTGAAGGGGTTCGCGAAAAGCGATCGTGCGCAAGCGCGCTCCTGCAGGAGCGCGCCGTCGGTTAGCCGGCTTCATCGCCTGACTGGTGCGCGATCCATGCGCCGGCCATGGCCGATACGTAGGGAATGGACTGGGCCGCCAGGATGAACATCCAAAGCGTGCTTTCCACGTAGTGCGTACCGTAATGCGTCGCCATGCCGATGATCGCCAGCAGCAGGGCCACCGCCATGAGGACTTCCTCACGCACCGGTGAGAACGCAGCGAAACTGCTCCCGCCCATGCGGCGGCTCTTGGCGGTAACGACGAAGGCGGTCTTCTCGCGGGTAAGGCCATGCAGGATGCCGCGCGCGATGGCGTGTGACAGGCCCATGCTGGCCACGGAAGCCATCAGGGTGTCGTACCAGCTGCACGGCACACGGGCGCGGTAGAGCACGACGCCAAAGATCGCCTTGGCGAAGAAGAAGCCAATGACCGGGATCAGGAACAACTGCATGGGCAGGTTGAAATAATCCGGCGCCGCGATCATGCCAGCCGTCCACAGCAGGCCCATCATCGTGAAGATGTAGTGCAAGGCATCCGCGAACCAGCTGAACCAGCCCGTGAGGAAGTGGAAGCGCTGGCCACCGCTGAGCGGGCCCTTGCGGGTCATCCAGTGCCAGCGACCCTTGAGGATCTGCATGGCGCCGAAGGCCCAGCGGTAGCGCTGGCTCTTGTACGCCTTGAAGTCGGCAGGAGTGAGGCCCTTGCCCATCAGTTCATCGACGTACACAAGCTCGTAGCCGGCATGCATCAGGCGCAGGCCGAGCTCCGCATCCTCGCAGATCGTCCACTCTGACCAGCCGCCGGTGCCTTCCAGCGCCGAGCGGCGCACCATGGTCATGGTGCCGTGCTGGATGATGGCGTTGCGTTCGTTGCGGTGGTGCATGCCGATACGGAAGAAGCCGTCGTATTCCCATGCGGTCATGCGGCGGAAGCGATTCTTCTCGAAATCGCGGTGGGCCTGCGGGCACTGCACCACGGCCACCTTCGGATCGTGGAAATAGCCGGTCAGCGTGGAGAGCCAATCTTCGCGCACCACGTAGTCGGCATCGATCACCGCCACGACATCCGCGCGCTCATCCGTGGCTGTCAGCCCGAAGTTCAGCGCACCGGCCTTGTAGCCCGGCCAGGGTTCGAGATGGAAGAAGCGGAACTTCGGCCCAAGCTTCTCGCAATATTCTTCGACCGGCTTCCAGACCGCCGGATCCTTCGTGTTGTTGTCCAGAACGAGTACTTCGAAGTTCTCGTAGTCCAGCGCCGCGAGCGAATCCAGGGTGAGCTGCACCATCTCCGGCGGCTCGTTATGGCACGCCAGGTGGATGGAGACGAACGGCTGCCGTTCCACCGGATCGGGTGGGAGCATGCCCGCATGGCGTACCCACTTGCGCCGCCACAGCACTTCGGTGAACTCGAAGCCATTGATCAGCAGGATGCCAAGGATGGCCACCTGCGCGGGGAACAGCAGGATCAGCATGGCCCAGTCGAACGGGCCAAGGTAGAAGTTGAAGGGCAGGGTGGCCGACCACACGATCAGGCCGCATGCCAGCTGGATCAGGCCCATCATGAACAGCAAGCCGGCCAGCTTGAACCGGCGGAACGCTATGCCGAACCACAACATGGGCACGAACGCGAGCAGCGAGGCGGCAAGCGCCTTCCACGGCCAGTGCACGTCCTCGGTGACCGGGCCCTTGAAGGGGAACTTGAGCTGGCGATCGGCATTGAACATGCCCCAGTACGCACCCGTTCGCCCTTCACCCAGGTTTTCCTTCCAGGGCTGGTCGATGGCTTCGAGGACATAGTAGTCATCGATACCGTGCAGCTTGGCTTCGTTGAAGAACGAGCGCAGGAAGATTGCTTCGTTCGATACGCTGGGGTCCGCTGCCTTGAACCGGTCACCGTTGGACGGCCAGCCAATTTCACCGATGACGATGTGCTTGCCGGGGAAGCTGGTTTTCAGGCTCTCGTAGCTGCCGATGGCATCGCCAACGCCGGCGCGTGCCGTAATACCGTTCCAGTAAGGGAACAGGTGGACGGTGATGAAGTCCACATGATTGGCCAGTTCCGGGTTCTGGACCCACACGTGGTAGGGCTCGGCAACGGAAACCGGCTGCTTCACCGCGGCGCGTACGCGGTCAAGGTACGCCATGACCTGTTCAGGCTTCAGGTCGCCGCGGAACAGCACTTCGTTGCCGACGATGACCCGGGTAATGGTCTTGGGGAAGCGATGGGCCTGGGCAATCAGCGCATCGATTTCGCGCTCGTTATTTTCCAGACGGGTATCGATCTGCGCGCCCGCCATCAGGTCCAGCCCTTCCTTGTCGGCAAGGCGGGCCACCTGCGGGTTCTCAAGCATGGAATACGTGCGAATGCGCGGCGAGTACTGCTTGATCAGCCGCAGGTCGCTATCGATCTCGGGATCGGTCGAAACGTCGCCCTTCATCGGGTTCTGGTAACGCTGGTAGGCCGTGAAGGCGAACCCGGGTACCGGCGCGTTCCAGTCAGCGGGACCGTTGGGCAGGTTCGCCACCAGCCAGAGGCCGTAATTCAGGCCTGCAACAACGATCGCGAGGAGTACCGCGACGAGGATGGGGTGGCTTCGGTCGGTCGTGCTGGCAGCGCTCAAAACATTCCCCGGACCGATCGGCCCCCAAGTGGCTTCAATGAGGTAACCGGGGGAGCTTAACGAACGGGGCGTAATGGCTCAACGCCGGGCTGAATGGCTGGTCAGGGTTTGGCAGTGAAAATGGAGTTAAGCGGGGTGCCTGGGGGCACGAAAAAGGGCCTGGCGTACGGCCAGGCCCTCATCGCGCGTAAGCGCAGCGGCGCATTATTTCAACAGCGAGCGGAGCATCCAGGCGGTCTTCTCGTGCTCCTTCAGGCGCCCGGTCACCATATCCGCGCTGCCTTCATCGCCGGCATCATCGGCTGCCTTGATCACTTCGCGCGAGGTGGCCGCGGCGATCTCGTGGCCTTCCACGAGCTGGGCCACCATATCCTTCCACTCGGGCACGCCGGATTCTTCCTTGATCGAGGTCAGCTTGCCGAACTGGCTGTAGGAGCCCGGGGCGAACACATCGAGGATACGGATGCGCTCGGCAATCTCATCCGCGGCCAGCCACAACTGGTTGTACTGAACCTCGAACATGCCATGCAGGCTATTGAACTGCGGCCCAGTGATATTCCAATGGAAGCTATGGGTCTTCAGGTAAAGGGAGTAGGTATCCGCCAGCAGCTTGGAAAGGTGCTTGGCGACCGCTTCGCGGTCCTTCTTGGCAATGCCGATATCAATGGCCATGTCTCGACTCTCCGTGGTTTTCCAGTGGTATGGGTGAAATCTTAACGACCCGGCCTGTGGCCGTGAAATGAAACGTTCCGATCCCGGTGATAGGCACACGCTATCATTAGCGTTCCCATGAGTACCTCCAAGTCCCCCCCGCGCCACCCGCCCACCGATCCGCGCCTGAAAGAACTGCGTGATGCCCTGTCGCGCGTGGCCAGCCGCGATTACGGCCGCCTCCTGGGCCGCTGGCGCGGGCTGTCGCGCAAACCCGATACCGCCCGCATCGACAAGCTCGGCCAGGATATCGCCACCTCCATGGCCCGCCGGGCCGCCCGGGCGGCGTCCAAGCCCGTCATTACGGTCGACGCCTCGCTGCCTATCGCCGCCCGGGCGGACGATATCGTCAAGCTCATCCGTGACCACCAGGTGGTGGTGCTGGCGGGCGAGACCGGATCGGGCAAGACCACGCAGTTGCCGAAGCTGTGCCTTGCCGCCGGCCGGGGCGAGGCCGGGCTGATCGGCTGCACCCAGCCGCGCCGGCTGGCCGCCCGTTCCGTGGCGGCCCGCGTGGCCGAAGAGCTGGGCACGCCGCTGGGTGACAAGGTGGGCTTCCAGGTCCGCTTCACCGAAAAGGTTTCCGACCAGGCGCTGGTCAAGTTCATGACCGATGGCATCCTGCTGGCCGAGACCCAGGGCGACCCCTGGCTGTCGGCCTACGACACCATCATCATCGACGAAGCCCACGAGCGCAGTCTCAACATTGATTTCCTTCTCGGGTACCTGAAGCGCCTTTGCGAGCGCCGGCCCGATCTGAAGGTCATCGTTACCTCGGCAACGATCGATACCGAGCGTTTCGCCGAGCACTTCGGTCATGCGCCCGTGGTGACGGTGGAAGGGCGTACGTACCCTGTCGATGTGCGCTACCGGCCCCCCGGTGAAAAAGGCGAGGGCAACCTCTCGCTGCAGATCGCCGATGTGATGGACGAGATCACCCGTGAAGATCCACGTGGCGATGTGCTGGTGTTCCTGCCCGGCGAGCGCGAAATTCGCGACGCACACTTACTGCTTTCGCGGCGCCAGTACCGCGAAACCGAGGTGCTGGCCCTGTACGCACGCCTTTCCGCCAACGAGCAGGACAGAGTGTTCCGACCTGGCCCGAAGCGGCGCATCGTGCTCGCCACCAACGTGGCGGAAACCTCGCTCACCGTGCCGCGCATTCGCTATGTCGTGGATCCGGGTACCGCGCGGGTCAAACGCTACAGCCAGCGTGGCCAGCTCGAACGCCTGCATATCGAACCCATTTCCCAGGCCGCCGCCAACCAGCGCAAGGGCCGCTGTGGCCGCGTGGGGCCAGGCATCTGCTACCGGCTCTACGAAGAGCAGGATTTCATGCTGCGCCCGGAATTTACCGATCCGGAGCTGCTCCGCTCGTCGCTGGCCAACGTTATCCTGCGCATGCTGGCGCTGGATCTGGGCGAGGTGGAGGATTTCCCGTTCCTCGAGGCGCCCGATCCACGCGTGGTGGCCGATGGCTACCGCCGCCTGGCCGAGATCGGCGCGATCGGGGACGATCGCAAGCTGACCGAAACCGGCCGCACGGTGGCGCGCCTGCCTATCGATGTGCAGCTGGCGCGCATGCTGGTGGAGGCGCGCCGCCTCGGCAGCCTGGCCGACCTGCTTACCATCGTGGCGTTCCTCTCCATCCAGGATCCGCGCGAGCGCCCACCCGAAGCACGCGGCCAGGCCGATGCCGCCCACGCGCAGTTCGCCGATCCCAAATCCGATTTCGTCGGCGTGCTCAACCTGTGGAAGGCGCATCTCGCCGCCGCCGAGGAACTCACCTCGTCGAAGCTACGCGATTGGTGCTCGCGGCACTTCCTCAGCTTCATGCGCATGCGCGAATGGCGCGAGCTGCACCGCCAACTGGTGCTGGTTACCCGCGACCTTGGCTGGAATCTCGAAAAATCCGCAGCCGAGGGCGATGCCCTGTTCGAATCGATCCATCGCAGCCTGCTCGCCGGTTTGCCCACGCAGGTGGGCCACAAGGATGAAAAGGGCATTTTCCGCGGCACGCGCGAACGCCGTTTCCAGGTGTTTCCCGGCTCGGCCCTGGCCAAGGCGCCGCCAGCGTGGCTATTCGCCGCGCAGATCCTGGATATCGGTGGGCGCGTGTGGGCCATGATGAATGCCCGCATCGATCCGGCATGGGTTGAGCAACAGGCCAGCCACCTTGTGCGTGCCACGGCGCGCGACGCGCGCTGGTCGCGCAAGCGCGGCACGGTGGTGGCCTATGAGGAAGTGACGCTGTTCGGGCTGGTGCTGGTCGAGCGGAGGCCGGTGACGTTCCACAAACAGGACCCCCGCCTGGCGCACGATATCTTCGTACGCGAAGCCTTGGTGCGGGCGGACCTTGATAGCCGTGCGGATTTCGTGCGCGCCAACCAGCGCGTGCTCGAGCAGGCGCACGATATCGAGGCCAAGCAGCGCCGTGCGGGCCTGCTGCGCTCCGACGAGGATCTTGCCGCATTCTTCGAGGGCAAACTGCCCGAGTCCATCGCCGATACGCGCGCCCTTGATGCGTGGTTCCGGAAGGCATCGCCCGGCGAGCAGGCGGCGCTACGCTGGACTCTGGCCGATGTGATGGATGCGGGCGCAGGCCTTGATCCGAAGGCATTCCCCGCCTCGATGGATATCGGCCAGCACCGTTACCGCCTGGAATACCGCTTCGTGCCTGGCGATCCGGCTGATGGCGTGACCATCAACGTCCCGCTCGCGTTCCTCAACGCGCTGCCATCCACGCGCGGTGAATGGCTGGTGGGTGGGTTGTTGGCCGACAAGGTGGCGGAACTGATCCGCGGGCTGCCGAAGGCGCTTCGCCGCAACTTCGTGCCCGCACCGGATTTCGCCCGCGCCTTCACCGAGGCCGAAGCACCACGTGACGAGCCGCTGGCCAAGGCACTGGCCGCATTCCTCAAGCGCACCACGGGCGTGGATATCGATGCGGCCGCCTTTGCCGAGGCCGAGGTTCCCACGCACCTGCTGATGCGCTACCGCATACACGATGAGAACGGCCGCACGGTCGCGGAAAGCCGCGACCTGGGGGCGATCCGCGCGCAGTGGGAAGACAAGGCCCGGGAGGCCTTCTCCCGCAAGACCGATATTGAGCTGACCCGCGAAGACATCCTTACGTGGGATTTCGAATCGATTCCTGCCGAGGTGCGTTCCGAAGCGGGCCTGAAGGCGTTCCCGGCCCTGGTCGATCTGGGCGAGGCGGTCGCGTTGCGTGTGTTCGAACGCGCCGACGAAGCGGCCCAGGCGCACGTGCGCGGCGTGGAGCGCTTGCTGCGTGGCGCGCTGGCGCCCGAGTTCAAGCGGGCCCGGCGCCAGTTGCCCATTAGCAATCCGTTGTCGCTGAAGTATGCCCCGCTGGGAAGTGTGGATGGCCTGCGCGACGACCTTGTGGAAGGTGGGTTTGCCGATCTGCTGGCCGATGCGAAGCTCAACGTGCGAACACTGGCTGACTTTGAGCACCTGAAAACCGAGTTCGGGCGTGGCCTGTTCGGCGCCGCCATGGCCCGGCAAAAGCTGGCCGAGCCCATCATCGAGGCCCAGGCCGAGCTTCGGCCCTGGATGGAGCCGCCGCTGATGGGCTTTGCCAAGGCCAGCTACGACGACCTGCGCGAGCAGCTGGCTGGGCTGCTCCAGCCGGGCTTCCTGCGTGAACTGCCCACGAGCCGGCTGGCCCACATCCCCCGGTACCTGAAAGCCATGCGCCTGCGTGGCGAGCGCCTACGGCAGGATCCCCAGCGCGACCAGTCGCGTATGCTGCAGGTATTGCCGTACTGGCGGGCGTTGCTCAATGCCGGCGGCACCGCACTGGATGCGCAGAACTGGGCTGAACTGCGCTGGCTTATCGAAGAATGGCGCGTATCGCTGTTCGCCCAGGAACTGAAAACCGCCGAGCCCGTCTCGGCCAAGCGACTGGTCAAGGCACTCGAAGCCGCACAGGCGAGTACTGCATGAAGAGTTCACAGGCCAACGCAGGTTCGGAGCATACGCCCGATACGGGCTCGCGGCAGCCGCTCACCGAGCGTGCGCGCGAGGCGTGCGGTGTGCTGCCGGCCGCCGCTCGCGCGGAAGCGGAAACCATTATCGAGCTGCTGCGCCAGCTCGGTTGCGACGATGAAACCTGTGCCGCGGCCCTTTGGTATTCGCTGTCCCGTGGCATGCCAGGTGCCACGGATGACGCCGCTGCATCGTGGCCGGCATCGCTCCGGCGCGTGGTGGATGGGCAGGGCGAGGCCGAGAAGGTATGGGCGCTGCACGCGCAGCGTGGTCCGGCCACCGGGTCCGAAGGCCTTCGTCGCCTGCTGCTGGCCATTATTCGCGATCTGCGCGTGGTGTTTGTGCTGCTGGCGCGCCAGCTCGCCGCCATGCGCACGGCCATGTCGCTGCCGGATGCGGAGCGCCGTGAGCTGGCCCAGCTCACCGCCGATATTCATGCGCCGCTCGCCAACCGGCTGGGTATCTGGCAGCTGAAGTGGGAGCTGGAGGACCTGGCGTTCCGTTACCTGGAGCCAGATACCTACCGCCGTATTGCCCGCTTGCTCGATGAGCGCCGTGCCGATCGTGAGCGTTTCATCACCGAAAGCCTGGCGGAACTGCGTAGCGTGCTTGGCCATGCTGGCATCGACGCTGAGCTTGCGGGCCGGCCCAAGCACATCTTCTCCATCTGGAAAAAGATGAAGAAGAAGGGCCTGGAGTTTTCCGACCTTTATGACATCCGTGCGGTACGCATCCTCGTCGGCTCCGTCGCCGATTGCTACGCGGCGCTGGGCCTCGTGCACAGCTTGTGGCCGCACTTACCGGGCGAGTTTGATGATTACGTGGCCCGTCCCAAGGGCAACGGCTATCGTTCGCTGCATACGGCGGTGATCGGTCCGGAAGGCAAGACGCTGGAAGTGCAGATCCGTACGCACGAAATGCACCGCGCCAACGAACTGGGCGTGGCGGCGCACTGGCGCTACAAGGAAGGCGGCGGTGCGGATGCGGAGTTCGAGGCGAAGATCGCCTGGATGCGCAAGTTGCTTGAACCGCGCGGTGAGGATGATGCCGAGCTGGCGGCTGGCTTCGAAACGGAGCTGATGGAAGATCGCGTGTACGTGCTCTCGCCCAAGGGTGAGGTGATCGACATGCCGCGCAGCGCCACCGTGCTGGATTTTGCGTACCACATCCATACCGAGGTCGGGCATCGCTGCCGTGGCGCCAAGATCAACGGCCGCATCGTGCCGCTCACGACGCAGCCGCGCAGCGGCGACCGCGTCGAGATCCTCACCACCAAGATCTCCGAGCCAAGCCGCGATTGGCTCTCTGCCCATCATGGCTACCTCGCGACCTCGCGCGCGAAGGAAAAGGTGCGTGCGTGGTTCCGCCGCGAAGCCCACGAAGCCAACATCGTGGCCGGCAAGGCGACGCTGGAAAAAGAGCTGCGCCGGCTTGCGCTGGATGACGTGGACCTCGCGGCACTAGCGGCGCACTTCCGCCTGAAGAGTGTCGAGGAGCTGTTCGTCACGGTGGCCCTGGGCGAGGTATCGCTGGGCCAGGTGGCGCGCCACCTGCAGGAGCCCGAAGAACAAGGGTTCACCCAGTCCGCCACGCCCGTCACGGCCCGCGGGGCGCAGCACGATCGTGGCGCGCTATCCATCGAGGGCGTGGGCAACCTGCTCACCACGCTGGCGCGTTGCTGCCAGCCGCTTCCGGGTGATCCGGTACGGGGGTTCATCACCCGTGGCCGCGGCGTATCCGTGCACCGCGCCGATTGCGCATCGCTGGCACGCCTTGCCCGCAAGGACCCCGATCGCGTGATCGAGGTGAGCTGGGGCAGGGTGGAAGTACAGAACTACGAGGTGGATATCGAGCTGCGCGGCTACGACCGGAAGGGATTGCAGAAAGACGTGGCCACGACCATCAACAACATTGGCCCGCACATTGTCGCTTCATCGAGCCGGGTGAATACGCGTACCAGCGAAGTGGATATGCGCTTCACCCTGCGCGTTCGCGATTACGAGCAGCTTTCCATGTTGTTGGGCAGGCTTGCCGCGCTGCCCAACGTGACGGATGCCCGCCGTCTGGGTGGTCGCTGAGCCCTTACATGCCGACCAGCAGACGGCCGCCCAGGTCCTGCAACGGCTGGGCAATCAGGATCCGCGCCAGGAACAGGCCCAGCAGCACGATTGTCGGCGAGAAATCCAGGCCGCCGATCGTCATGCGCCCACGCAGCGGCCGAACCAGCGGTTCGGCCAGCGCGGTAACGAATCGCGCTACGGGGTGGTAGCGGTCGGTGGAGAGCATGCTCATCAGCGACCACACGAACACCACCACGATCCAGGTGAGCAGGAAGAAATCGAGCAGTTCGGCCAGGCCCATCACCAGGATGCCCAGCACGGAAACCGGCAGGCCGGCCAGCAGCACGATGAGCAGGACCTTGACGCATTCGATGACCAGCGCAATCAGCAGGGCCGCCAGGTTGATCCGGCGCACGCTAGGCAGCGCCTTGCGCAACGGGCGTACCACCGGGTTGGTAAGGCGGTAGAGGAACTGGCAAATAGGATTGTTGAAGTCAGCCCGGTTGGCCTCGGCCAGCAGGCGCAGGACAAACAGGGCCACGAGGGCGCCAAAAATGACATTGAGCAGCAGGCCGCCCGCGTTGGTCAGGTAGTTCACGAGTTCGTTTCCATCTGTTCGGAGAGTTCCACGCCACGACGGCGGGCGGCATCCACCGCACGCGCCACGATGGCAGGGAAGTGGTCGGCCTGGAAGCTTTCCAGTGCCGCCTGGGTGGTGCCCTTGGGCGAGGTGACCTTCTGGCGCAGCGTCGCCGCGTCGTCGCCGCTTTCCATCAACATGCGGCCGGCGCCCAGTGCCGTCTGGGCGGCAAGGGCTCGTGCCGTCTCGCGGGAGAGCCCCTGGGCCACGGCGGCGTTTTCCAGCGCTTCCACCATGAGAAAGAAGTAAGCCGGGCCTGAGCCGGAGAGGGCGGTGACGATATCCAGTTGGTCCTCATCCGGTACCCACACGGTGAGCCCGGCGGCATCCAGTACGTGCTGGGCCTCGGCACGTTGTGGGGCGCTGACCCTGGCGTTGGCATACAGGCCGGTGGCGCCCGCACTGAACATGGCGGGCGTATTGGGCATGCAGCGGACCACGGGCAGCGCCGCATCCAGCCAGCGTTCGATCTGGGCGATGCGAATGCCGGCAGCGATGGAAACGACCATGGGCCGGTACTGCTGCACCACGGCGCGGAGGCCACGGCACACCTCGGCCATCATTTGCGGCTTGACGGCAAGCACCAGCAGGGAGGCGCCCTCGGCCGCCGCCGCGTTATCCGTATACGTGGCCACGCCGTACTGGCGCGATAGCTCCTGCAGGGCCTCGGCGCGCGGCTCGGCCACGGCGATGCCGCCGGGCTGGGCACCGTGGCGGACCAGGCCCGCAACCAGCGCCGTGGCCATATTGCCGCCACCAATGAAGGCGATCCGGTTCATGGGTTGTTTCGCTCCGTTCGCGACGACTTTCACAGACTGGTAAAGCATATACGCTGCGCCGCCTTGCGCCGACCCCCGGGGGTGGTTACCTTTGGCCCACAAAGAAAGGGGACCACAATGGATATCGCCGAACTCCTTGCCTTCTCAGTGAAGAACAAGGCCTCCGACCTGCATCTTTCCGCAGGCCTCCCGCCCATGATCCGCGTGGACGGTGACGTTCGACGGATCAATATCCCGCCCCTGGAGCACAAGCAGGTCCACTCGCTGATCTACGACATCATGTCGGACAAGCAGCGCCGCGACTATGAGGAATTCCTTGAGGTCGATTTCTCGTTCGAGATCCCCGGCCTGGCCCGCTTCCGTGTGAACGCCTTCAACCACAACCGTGGTGCGGGCGGCGTGTTCCGTACCATTCCTTCCGAGGTGCTTACCCTTGAAGACCTGGGCGCGCCCAAGATCTTCCGTGAGCTGATCGAACAGCCGCAGGGCCTCATCCTGGTCACGGGGCCTACGGGTTCAGGTAAATCGACCACCCTGGCCGCCATGGTCGATCACATCAACAAGAACGAATACGGCCACCTCCTCACCGTGGAGGACCCGATCGAATTCGTACATACCTCGCAGAAGTGCCTGGTGAACCAGCGCGAAGTGCACCGCGATACCCACGGCTTCAACGAGGCGTTGCGCTCGGCGCTCCGCGAAGATCCCGACTACATCCTGGTCGGCGAGCTTCGTGACCTTGAAACGATCCGCCTGGCGCTCACCGCTGCGGAAACCGGACACCTGGTATTCGGCACGCTGCATACGTCCTCGGCCGCCAAGACCATCGACCGTATCATCGACGTGTTCCCCGCCGGTGAGAAGCCGATGGTGCGTTCCATGCTGTCGGAATCGCTGCGTGCGGTCATTTCGCAGTCGCTCCTGAAGAAGGTCGGCGGTGGCCGTATCGCGGCCCACGAAATCATGGTGGGCATCCCGGCCATCCGTAACCTTATCCGCGAGGACAAGGTGGCCCAGATGTATTCCGCCATCCAGACCGGCCAGCAACATGGCATGCAGACCCTGGACCAGAACCTGGCTGACCTGATCAAGCGTGGCCTGATCACCCGCCAGGAAGGCGCCATGTACGCCAAGAACAAGGAGGGCTTCCGCTAAGCGGAGCCGTTCCGCCAGGGCCGCGGTTACCGTGGCCCGGCCGCCGGTGTGATTACCGTCTCTGCAGCGGTAACCGGGCAGGTATATGATCGGCCATAGGGGTGCCGGCCCGTTCCGGCAACGGGGATCCAGGCCATGAGCGAGTTCGATTTCACCTCCTTTCTTAAGCTGATGGTGCATAAGCAGGCGTCCGACCTGTTCATCACCGCCGGTGTCGCGCCCTCCATGAAGGTGCAGGGCCGCATCGTGCCCATCACGCAAAGCCCCCTGTCCGCGCAGCAGTCGCGCGATATGGTGCTGAACGTCATGACGCCGGCCCAGCGCGAAGAATTCGAAAAGACCCACGAGTGCCAGTTCGCGATCAGCGCCTCGGGCGTGGGCCGGTTCCGCGTATCGTGCTTCTACCAGCGCAATTGCGTGGGCATGGTCCTGCGCCGCATCGAGTCGAAGATCCCCACGCCCGAAGAGCTGAACCTGCCGCCGATCATCAAGCAGCTGGCGATGACCAAGCGCGGCATCATCATCTTCGTGGGCGGTACCGGTACCGGTAAATCCACCTCGCTTGCATCGATGATCGGCTACCGCAACCAGAACTCCACGGGCCACATCATCACGATCGAGGACCCGATCGAGTACGTGCACCGCCATGAAGGCTGCATCATCACCCAGCGCGAACTCGGCATCGATACCGATAACTGGGAAAACGCACTGAAGAACACGCTGCGCCAGGCGCCGGACGTGATCATGATCGGCGAAGTGCGTACGCGCGAAACCATGGAACACGCGATCAACTTCTCCGAAACGGGCCACCTGTGCCTGTGTACATTGCATGCGAACAACGCCAACCAGGCGCTGGACCGCATCCTGCACTTCTTCCCGGAGGACCGCCGCAGCGCCCTGTTAATGGATCTGTCGCTGAACCTGAAGGGCATCGTGGCGCAGCAGCTCATTCCCACGCCGGATGGCAAGGCGCGCCGCGTGGCTATCGAAGTGCTGCTGGGCACGCCGCTGGCGCAGGATTACATCCGCCAGGGTGAAATCCATAAGCTCAAGGAACTCATGCGCGATTCCAACCAGTTGGGCATGCGTACGTTTGACCAGAGCCTGGTGGAGCTGTACCACGCTGGCGAGATCTCGTACGAAGATGCATTGCGCCACGCCGATAGCTCCAACGAGGTGCGCCTGCGCATCAAGCTGGCGCAGGGCGGCGATGCCCACACCCTCTCGCAGGGCCTTGAAGGCGTCGAAATCGACAAGGCCAACGACAAAAACACGTTCGGCGGCATGTTGCACCGCTAACCGTTGCTGCTAGATGTAGGAGCGCGCTCGCGCGCGATGGGGTGCTTGCGGTAACGCCGGATCGCGCGCAAGCGCGCTCCTACAAGAAAAAGGGAGCCCATTGGGGCTCCCTTTTTGCATTTCACCTACCGGGTACGATTACTTGGCAGCAGCAGCCGACACGGTCACGCCGCTGGCATCCACGCTCTTCACGCCCTTGATCTTCTTGGCGATGGCTTCGGCGTGGCTCTTTTCCTTGGCCGTGGCGACCGTGCCGGTGAGGGTCACGACGCCTTCGGTGGTGCTCACCGAGATATCGGTCGCGTTCACGCTCTTGTTAGCGGCGAATTCGCTCTTCACCTTGGTGGTGATCCACGTGTCGTCGGCCTTGCCGGCTACCGTCTGGTTATCGCCCTTGGAGGCGGCCGCGGCGGAGTCCTGGGCATACGCCGAGGCAAACGGGACCGTGCCGAGACCGGCAACGAGGGCGGCAGCGAACAGGGCCTTGCGAATGTTGGCGTTCATCATGGGGAACTCCTTTTTACGGATCTGTGGTGGGACGACGCCGGCGCCACGCACTGTGGCTGCCGTTGTCGCGGTGGCCATAACACCAGCGCATCCGTGAACGATTTGTGCCCGAAAAATGCATTGATTCAGCTTTGCCGAATACGTCTTCACATGTTGTCGTGGCAGTGAAAGCGCGTGCAAAAACGGGCAACAAAAAAGGCCGCGATTGATCGCGGCCTTTTTTGGTTTGCTGACGCTGCGGCTTTTACCGCTTCGTTGGCTTATCGCGTGCAAGCACGCTCCTACAGTTAGTGCCAGTGCTTATTTGTATTCCACGGCACCGGAGATCACGAGGCCCTTCTCATCCATGTGTGCCTCGCCGCTCACCTGCACCACGCGGGCAGCCTGCGCCTTCATCGCATCGAACTGTGCCTTCGAACGCTGCGCCGTCGCCGTATCCGCTGCCTGCGAATCAGGCGCGCCATCCGCGGTGGCCGCTTCTGCCATGGCCGACGCGTACTGCTGCGCCTTATCCGACATGACATCCACCCACGTGCGGTACATATCGCCGTTCAGGTGCAGGCGGCTCAAGCGACCGGCATCACCGGTGCTGCCCATCAGTACGTCGTCGAGCTTGTTATCTTCGCCATCGCCCAGGCCAATCGCGATAGCCTGGCCGTTCATCGCCGCCCAGCCGGGCATGCCCAGCGACTGCGTGAGGTTGGCAGGGAGCGCCACCGGCTTGCCATCGGCGGCCAGCTTGAACTCACCGCCCAGCACCGCCTGGCTCATGGCCAGCAGGCCCGCGGGGTTGCGCGTAGCGAGCACGATGCGGCCGGTGACCTGTGGGATGGCAGCGCCCGGGGCACCCGGCTTGTACGAATCCACCACCAGGCGCACGCCGCGGATATCGCCGAACGGCGGAATCGCCGCCTGCTGCATCGTCGAGCCCATCTTCGCGAAGCTATCGTTGAGGCTGGCGAACGCCGGGCAGGCGAACGGCTTGGCCGCGACGGCTTCCGACTGGGTGGTGAAGAACGTACGGATCTGCTCAACCGGCAGCGCGATGCTGGCATCGAACGGGCCGGTGGCATCGTTGCCCAGGCCCGGCAGTTCCACCTTCAGGCCCGAGAAGGCGCTGGTGATGTCGCTGGCCAGCGCCACGTCCACGCGCTGCTCCACATGGTGCAGGTCGAGCTTGGTGTAGCCGAAGCTGAAGGAGGGTACGCGGGCCGCCACGCGGGTGGCTTCTTCCTGGCAGGTGGGCGGGATCTGTGGTGCCGGCTCGCCGGTCTTCTTCGACTGCTGCTTGAGGAAGGTTGCGAACAGCGGATCCTTACCGGCGGCAACCAGCGGAAGCAGGCGGGTCAGGTCCACCTGGCCGACCACGTAATCCTTGTAGCCCTTGTCCTTCGCCAGGTCGGCGAGGCGGCCATCATCCTGCAGGTTCTTTTCCGGGCGATCGACCCCCAGGGCCTGGCGAATCAGCGGCTGCGCCGCATCGGCCGGGAGCAGCGCGGCGACCGCGTTCTTGCCCACCGTGGCAATGACCAGCTGCGTGCCGCTATCGCCCAGGGCGACGTGGCGGTAGGCCTGGCCACCCGCATCGGCGGTATCCAGCTTCTTGCCATAAGCGGTTTCGAGGCGGCCGACAAAGGCATCCCACGCCGCCGGATCGCCCAGCGCCGCGCGGGCGACGGGGCTGAGGCCCAGGCCGTAGACGGCCGAGCCGGTCTTGAGATCGATGCCGACGTTCTTCAGGATGGTTTCGGCGTTCTTGCCATCCATCTCGGCGACGACCGCACGCAGCAGGCGGGCGGCATCGGCATTGCCCTTGGTATCGAACTCCTGGGCGTAGGATTTGAGCTGGGCGACCTGGCCCGGGGCTTCGTAGTTCAGCTGGGCGAGCACCGCCTCGTAGGCGCTGTCGTCCAGTTTATCGAGGCTGGCCACGACGTACGGCGTATCGGCCGGTACGAAAGCCAGCGGGGCATCCTTGTCCTTGTGGCCGCAGGCCGCCAGCAGCACGCTGGCGACGCCGAGCGCGAGGAGTCGCTTCGTCGGTCGCATTCTTTATCCCGTTAATTGGTCCCTTGGAACCCCCATTATGCCGGAACGCGCGGTGTGGCGTGTCCCAGCATGATATTCACCGGCCCATCACTTCACAGAGCACGGCCATGCGTACGAACACCCCGTTGCCGACCTGCTCAAGGATCCGCGACTGGGCCCCATCGGCCACGTCGGATGCGATTTCGATGCCGCGGTTGATCGGGCCCGGGTGCATCACCAGGGCGCCCTTGGCCGCCCGGGCCAGGCGCTTCGTATCCAGGCCGTAGCGCTCGAAGTAGGCGGCTTCATCCGGAAGATCGGTCGCCTCCATGCGCTCCTTCTGCAGGCGCAACATGATGACGGCGTCGACCCCCTCGATCGCTTCATCGAAATTTTCGTGCAGTGTGACGCCCTTGAACTCACCTTCCGCAGGAAGCAGGCGGCTAGGACCGACGATGCGGATATCCTTAGCCCCAAGTGCGGTCAGTACGTGCACGTCGGAACGGGCGACACGCGAATGACGCACATCGCCGCAAATGGCGACCTTTAGCTTGCGGAAATCCGGGTGGTGATTGCGGATCGTGAGCGCATCGAGCAGCCCCTGCGTGGGGTGCGCGCGGTTGCCATCGCCGGCATTCACCACCGCGACGCCGCTCATGGCGTGCTTCACCAATTCTTCCGGCGTACCGGAAACCTTGTGGCGGACGATGATCGCGTCCAGGTGCATGGCTTCGAGCGTGTGCAAGGTATCGAACAGTTCCTCGCCCTTGCTCGTGGATGACAGGCCGATATCGAAGTTGATGACATCGGCGCCCATGCGGCGCGCGGCGAGCTCGAACGACGTGCGCGTGCGCGTCGAGGGCTCAAAGAACAGGTTCAGTACGGTGCGGCCGGCAAGGATATCGAGCTTGCGCGTTCCGTGTGCGCACTGGTCGCGCAGGCTGATGGCTTTATCGAGCAGGCGCTCGATGGTTTCGCGCGGCAGGTTCTCGAGGGTGGTCAGATGGCGCAGGCGGTTTGACATGACGGCCTCAAGGCTAACGGTGGATGGCGATCGGTTTACGGTTGCAGCAGATACGACTCGAGGATAACCGCGGCGGCCTCGGCATCGATGGATTTTGCATCCGATCGCTTGCGGGTGCCCGCGGCGCGCGCGGCGGCGAAACGCCGTGCGGCTTCCTGCGAACTCATGCGTTCATCGGCGAACGCCACGGGGATGCCGTAGCGTTCTGCCAGTGTCTCGGCGAACCGGCGCGCGGTGCGCGTCATCGGCTGCTCCTTGCCTTCGTTATCCAGGGGGAGGCCAACGACGAGTTCGCCTGGCAGCCATTCGCGGCGCAGGTTATCCAGCGCCTGCCAGTCGGGCGTGCCATCGCGCACGGGCAGGGCGGCAAGCGCACGCGCCGTCCCCGTCAGGCGGTTACCCACGGCCACGCCGACCACCTTGGTGCCCACATCGAACCCGAACAGACAGCTCATGGATCAGGCGTGCCCGGCGTAGCCGGCAAGCTGCGACGGATCACGCACGCCCATCTTGCGCGTGGCCTCGAACCAGCGTTCCTCGATCGGCGTATCGAACACGATGCGCTCATCCGCGCGCGTGGTCAGCCATGCGTTTTCCATCACTTCCTGCTCGAGCTGGCCCGCTTCCCACCCGGCATAGCCCAGGGTAACGACCGCCCGTCGCGGACCATCGCCGCGCGCCATGGCGACCAGGATGTCGCGCGAGGTGGTGACCGACCAGTCATCGTTGATGCGGTAGCTGGAATCCCAGTGCCCGTGTTCGCGGTGCAGCACAAAGCCGCGTTCCTGCTGTACCGGGCCGCCGATGAGCACCGGGTGCTCGGCGATCTCCATGTCCTCGCATGGCAGCTTCATCTGGGCGAGTACATCGCCAAGGCGGTATTCTGAGATCTGGTTGATGAGCAGCCCAACCGCGCCATCTTCACCATGCTGGCAAAGGAACGCTACGCCACGTGCAAACGGCGGTTCCGCGATGGAAGGCATCGCGATGAGAAACTGGCCGGCGAAAGTGTTGGCGATACTCATGGCTGCATTGTAGCCGCAGCGGGCAGCGGCCGTGCGGAATTGTTCATCGCCGGGCGCGTACCTTGTGCACCGGTTCACATGGAGGCAACTCATGCCGAAGATGATGTTTGTTAAGGGTTTTGTGGTTGCCTCGATGGCCTTAGGCGGGCTCCCGGCGCACGCCTCGTCGCCTTCTGCCTGGAAGGACTATGACCAACGGGTAACCCAGGCATGTGTCGCGGCCAGCGGCCTGAAGGATGTGAAGCCGGTGGGCGGGCTGGTGAAGTACGACGACCGCGTGCCGGTCACCGCGCTGGTGCTCGCCGGGCGCTACCCACAGAAGCACATGAAGAACGCGCCGGGGCGTGAGTTATGCGTTTGGGACCGGAAGGCCGGAAAGGCATACGTGAGCGAGGCGGACCAGCTTCTGCCGAAACCGTGAGGCCGCTCAATAATTCCGCAGGACGTTGCCCGGCAGGAACTGCCACGTGCGGGTGATGTACAGCTCATCCACCTTTTCCTTGCTGTCCTTCGGCAGGCCGGGGAACGGGGCGGCAAGCCGCACGATGCGTTGCGCGGCATCGTCGAGCAGCTTGTGGCCCGAGCTCTTGATCACATCGATGCTCTTGATTGAGCCATCGCGGTTCAGGCCTACCGTGAGCACCAGCTCGCCGTAGACCCCCTGGCGGCGGGCTTCATCCGGGTAATTCAGGTTGCCCACGCGCTCCACGCGGTTCACCCAGCCCTTCATGTAGGCGGCATAGGCGTACTCGCGCGTGTTCGAGGAGATGAACTTCTTCTTCGGGCGCTTGGCGTACGCCTCGGATTCATCGCGAACCTCGGCCGCCAGTTTTGCCATCTCCAGCTTGCGCTGTACTTCCTTGTCGGAAGGCGGCAGGGGGTGTTTCTTCTGTTCGGTCTGCTGCTGGGTGGTATCAACGTGGAAGCCGGTCTGGCCCGCGGTGGTGAGCACCTGGTCCGGAGTGGCTTCGCGCGGGGAGGGCGCCTGGGCCTCTTCGACCTCGGGTGCCGCGCCTGCATTACGAGTGGGCAGCGGGCCGCTCACCGGCTCGGAAGGGCGAGAGGCCTTGTCGCGGTCGCCGCCACCCGAGTTGCTTGCCTGGGCAAGGAAATCAGCCTTGTCCGGCTGTTCCTGGTTGGCGACGTCAACGAGCGTAACGTCCAGCGTCGGAACGCTGGGGGCGGGTTTTTCGGCCCGGAACGTGACGCCCAGGATGACGACACCGTGCAGCAGCAACGAAAAAAGCAGGGTGGCGCCGATCAGGTCGGCGCCGGTGGTACGGGTCGTCATCGGGCCTCGATCGCGTCAAACAGCAGCCCGGCGATGTTAATGCCGAACTGGGCATCCAGCTCACGGATGCACGTGGGAGATGTGACGTTGATCTCGGTCAGGTAGTCGCCGATAACATCCAGGCCCACGAAGCGCAGGCCACGGCGGACCAGTTCGGGGCCGACCTGGCTGGCGATCCAGCGGTCGCGGTCCGATAGCGGAACGCCTACGCCGCGGCCGCCCGCGGCCAGGTTGCCACGGAACTCGTCCCCCTGGGGGATGCGCGCGAGGGCGTAGGGCACCGGTTCGCCGTCGACCAGCAGGATGCGCTTGTCGCCCGAGGTGATTTCCGGGATGTATTTCTGGGCGATGGTGAAGTGGTGGTTGCCGTCGAGCAGGGTCTCCAGCATGGAGTTCAGGTTGCTGTCGCCGGCCTTCACGCGAAAGATGCCCCGGCCGCCCATGCCGTCCAGCGGCTTGAGCACCGCCTCGCCATGCTCGGCCACGAAGGCCTTGAGCTGGTCGCGGTCGCGCGAGACCAGGGTCGGAGCGGTGCACTGCGGGAACTGCAGGGCGAACAGCTTTTCGTTACAGTCGCGCAGGCTGCGCGGGTCATTCACCACCTTCACGCCTGCTTTCTGCGCCGCTTCCAGCACCATGGTGTCGTAGATGAATTGGGCGTCGACCGGCGGGTCCTTCCGGGCCAGCACGATGTCGATCCCGGCAAGCGGGCGCCAGGTGGGCTCGCCGAGCGTGAACCAGCCACTCGGGTCGTCCTTGACCGAAAGGGGGCGCACGCGCGCCCAGGCATCGGCGCCGCGCAGCTCCAGGTCGCCTTCTTCCAGGTAGAACAGGGCGTGGCCCCGGCGCTGGGCCTCCAGCAGCATCGCGAAGGTGGAATCCTTGGCGATCTTGATCGCGCGGATCGGGTCCATGAGGACGGCGACGGAGAGCGGCATGGAGGGGGCCTTGGGGATCAGGAAAGGAGTCAAGTTTAGTGGAGCGTTGCCGACTATTTCACAAGGCATTGTCCCTTTAGGAACAATTCATCTTGACGGAAACCCGGCCACCCATTAAACAGCGTGGCAAGGTCCGCCGAAGAGCGGGTACCGGCACCGGGGGTGTCGGGCTTTACGACCTGGCGCACGGATACCCGGGCAAGAACCGGCTATCCTGTTGTCGGGACTTGCAGTTTTTTCGTGTGACGGGGGCGCAGTGAACGACAACGGACGCGGTACGGACCTGGCCGGCCTGCGGGTCATGGTCATCGATGACTCCAAAACCATCCGCCGTACGGCAGAAACCTTGTTGAAGAAGGAAGGCTGCGACGTGCTTACGGCCGTCGATGGCTTCGAGGCACTGGCCAAGATCTCGGACCAGAAGCCCAATATCATCTTCGTCGACATCATGATGCCGCGCCTGGATGGTTATCAGACCTGCGCGCTTATCAAGAACAACGCTCAGTTTCGCGGTACGCCCGTGATCATGCTCTCCTCCAAGGATGGCCTGTTCGACAAGGCGCGTGGCCGTATCGTGGGCGCCGAACAGTACCTCACCAAGCCGTTCACCCGCGACGAGCTCCTCGGCGCGATCCATCGCTATGCGACGGCCGGCTGACCGACCCTTTAAGTAAGCGTCCAGGGGGACGTGTGGCAAATATCCTCATCATTGATGACTCGCCTACCGATGTCCGCGTGTTCACCACGCTGCTCGAGAAGGCGGGTTTCTCCGTTTCCAGCGTCGACAACGCCGAAGCTGGCCTTGATCGCATTCGTGCGAGCAAGCCCGATCTGGTGATCATGGACGTCATCATGCCCGGCATGAACGGCTTCCAGGCCACGCGCACGCTCAGCCGCGACCCGGCGACGGCGGACGTGCCGGTCGTCATGATCACCACCAAATCGATGGAAACCGACCGGGTGTGGGGGCTGCGCCAGGGCGCCAAGGCCTTCATTACCAAGCCGGTGAACGAGAAGGAACTGCTCTCGACCATCGCCGACCTTTTGCCGAAGCAGAACTGAAGAAGGGCATGCCATGAGCGAGAACGCGGCACTCACGCCCTTTGAACTGCTCGCCCATTACGAACGCGCCTGCCTTGCGCACTCGGCGGGCACGCCCGAGCGCATTGAGAACCTGGGCCTGTGGCGCGGCATCGGCTTCCGCGTGGGCCGCCGCGCCTTCGTGAGCGGCATCGACGAGATCAACGAACTGCTGGCCGTGCCGGCGCTCACCAACGTCCCGGGCACCCAGCCCTGGCTGATGGGCGTAGCCAACGTGCGCGGCAACCTGGTCCCGGCGATCGACCTGGGGCGTTTTCTTTTCGATGAACGTACACCGTCATCGGAGCGTACGCGTTTGCTGCTGGTACGCCAGCACGGCGGCACCGTGGGCCTGCTGGTCGATGAGGTATTCGGCCAGCGCACCATGGATGAAGAGCAGCGCGGCAGCGGCGATGACGAAGTGGACCCGCGCCTGGCGCGTTTTGTGACGGAGAACATCCAGCTCGGCGAGCAATCGTTCGGGCTGTTCAGCATGAACCGCCTGGTTCGTGCGCCGGATTTCCGGCAGGCGGCGCTGTAAGGCGCACAGTAAGGGGGACGGGACGGCCGGACGGCCCTCCCGCACAGGATAAGCGGCGTCGGGATAACCGGCATCGCGACGGGAACGAGGGGGTGGCCTTGTTGCAGGGCCACTCGTCTGCCGGGGGCTGCCAGAAGCCCCGGTCACCAGGTTTTGTTTGGGTGAGGTGGATATGAGCACGACTACAGGGGGCGCAGGCCGTGAAGGTGGCTACACGATGGTTATCGTGTTCCTGCTGCTATCCATTGGCCTGGCATCGGTCGATTTCTGGCTGTTGAACAGCAAGAACGGCGAAGACCGCGAAGCGATCGCGCTGACGACGCAGGTGCAGGTGCTTTCGCAGCAGACCGCGAAGTACGCGCTCGAGGCCTCGGATGGCAATCGCGATTCCTTCCGCGAACTTTCCGCCACGCGCAACACCATCGATTCGGCGGTACAGCGCCTGGTCGCCGGCGACGAGAAGACCGGCATGCCGGCGTACGCGCAGCAGGCAGGCGGCACTGGCCGCGCCATTGGCGCGCTGGCCAACGCATGGCACCAGCTGGATGCCGACATCGGCAAGATCCTGTCGAACAAGGAACTGGTGCTCGCTTCGGGTGAACGCGCCGACCTGTTCTCCAAGCAGATGCCGCTGCTGAACGCCCGTACCGACGAAGTGCTCAACATCGTCCAGCAGAAAAACGCGTCGGTGGAGCAGACCTTCACCATCGCCCGCTGGATGCTCATGGCTGACCGCATGATCCGCCGCGTGCAGGAGATCCTGCAGGGGGGTGACGGTGCGCAGTCCGCCGCCGATGGCCTTTCCCGCGATGCCCAGCTTTACGGCTCGGTGCTCAAGGGGCTGCTCGAAGGCAACCCGGATGGCGGCGTACGTGCCATCTCCGATGCCAACGCCCACAAGATCCTGGCTGACATGCAGACCTCGTGGGGCGACCTGGTCGACCCGGTGGGCCAGCTGGTCAGCGCCTCGCCCAACCTGCAGGACGTGAAGCGCGCCGGTAACCAGGCGTCGCTGGATTCGCAGACAGTGCTGTTGCGCGCTAACGAATCCGCGGACCAGATCGCGAAGCTGCCGCTGACCCGCCTGTTCCCGAACGTGTGGGCTGGCTTGCTTGGCGCCATCGCCACGGTGGCCTTCGCCCTGGTGCTCGTCTTCAGCCTGGTGCGCGACCAGCGCCGCCGCCTGGAGACCACGAGCGACCTGAACCAGCGTAACCAGACCGCGATTATGCGGTTGCTGGATGAGATGGGCACGCTCGCCGAAGGCGACCTGACCATCAAGGCCACGGTGACCGAGGACATCACCGGCGCTATTGCCGATGCTATGAACTCCGCGGTGGACGAGATGCGCAATCTCGTTACCACCATTAACGAGACGGCGGTGCGTGTGTCGGCGGCCGCCCAGGAAACCCAGGCCACCGCCATGCACCTGGCCGACGCGGCCGAGCAGCAGGCGCAGCAGATCACCTCGGCCACCTCCGCGATTAACCAGATCGCCACCTCGATGGATACGGTGTCGAAGGATTCGGCCGAGTCGGCCGACGTGGCACAGCGCTCGGTGCAGATCGCATCGCGCGGCGCCGAAGTGGTGCGCGAGACGATCCAGGGCATGGACTCGATCCGTGACCAGATCCAGGAAACCTCGAAGCGAATCAAGCGGCTGGGTGAGTCGTCGCAGGAAATTGGTTCGATCGTGGAACTGATTAACGACATTGCCGAGCAGACCAACATCCTCGCGCTGAACGCGGCCATCCAGGCCGCATCGGCCGGTGAGGCAGGCCGCGGCTTCGCGGTCGTGGCGGATGAAGTGCAGCGCCTCGCGGAACGCTCCGCGAGCGCAACCAAGCGAATCGAAACGCTGGTGCAGACCATTCAGTCCGATACCAACGAGGCGGTGAGCTCGATGGAGCAGACCACCGCGGAAGTGGTGGCCGGTGCGCGCCTCGCCGAGGATGCCGGTACGGCACTGGGCGATATCGAACGCGTGTCGAACGATCTGTCGGCGCTGATTCAGAACATCTCCGCGGCGGCCCGTGAGCAGTCGGCGGCGGCAACGGATACATCGGCCACGATGAACGTCATCCAGGAGATCACTTCGCAGACGTCGCTGGGTGCCAGCCAGACGGCCGAATCGATCGGTAACCTGGCCCAGCTCGCGAACGACCTGCGCCTGTCCGTCGCGAACTTCAAGCTGCCGGGCTAATGCAGTGAGACTTCAAGACCATACCGATTTCACCACGCTGCACTGGGTCAAGGCGGAGCTCGATGACGCCTTGTCCAAGGCACGCCAGGCGCTCGAGTCGTACGTCGAGGATTCCCGCGACACCTACGTCATGCACACGTGCGCCGCGGACCTGCACCAGGTCCACGGCACGCTGCGCATGGTTGAGCTGTACGGCGCGGCCATGGTCGTGGGCGAAATGGAGCAATTGGTCGCGGCGCTGATCAGCGACCGCGTGGCCAACCGCGATGAAGCCTACGCCGCGCTGATGCGCGGCATGATGCAGATGCCCGACTATCTCGAGCGCCTGCAGAGCGGCCACCGCGATGTCCCCATCGTGTTGCTGCCGTTGCTGAACGACCTGCGCGCGAGCCGGGGCGAACAGTCACTCGACGAATCCGCGCTTTTCACCCCCAACCTCGATGCCTCGCTGCCGCTGGGTGCACCCGGCGCGGCGGATCCTGCCGCGGCCGAAGCCCATCGCAGTGAGCTGCCCGAACTGCGCGCGCGTTTCCAGCAGCAGCTGCTAGCCTGGTTCCGCGGGCAGGGTAGCGATCGCCAGCTGCTTGGCATGCGTGGCACGCTGGATAGCATCGCTGCGCGGTGTTACACCATTGCAGGCCGCCGCCTGTGGTGGATCGCCGCGGGTGTGCTCGAAGGTCTCGAGCGCGGTGTCCTGCGTGCCCACGAAAAAGAAGTGCGACAGCTTATCGGCCGCGTCGACCGCTCGATCCGCGAGCTGGTGGATGGGGGTGAGGAGGCCATGCTCACCGGCGATTCGGATGAGCTGGCCCGCAAGCTCCTTTATTACGTTGCCCAGGCCAAGCAGGGCAGCGAGCGCGTTGATGAACTGCGCCAGGCCTATCGCCTGGACGGGTTGCTTCCGCGCGCCGCCGAAGTCGAACACGCGCGCGGCTCCATGTCGGGCCATAACCGTGCACTGCTCGATACGGTATCGGCCGCGATCAAGGAAGACCTGCTGCGGGTGAAGGAATCGCTCGACCTGTTCCTGCGCCGGCCCGATGGTGACCCGGCACAGCTGGGCCCGCAGGCCGACGTGCTCGATCGCGTGGGCGATACGCTGGGCATGCTCGCCCTGGGCGTGCCGCGCCGCGTGGTGGGCGAACAACGCAGGATCCTCGGCGAAATCGCCGCGGGCACGCGATCGCCGGATGAAGAATCGCTGCTGGATGTCGCTGGTGCGCTGCTCTACGTCGAAGCGTCGCTGGACGATCATATTGAACGCCTGGGCGCCGAAGGCGATACGCCGATCTCCGATAGCGGCCCCTCGCCGCTGCCGCGTAGCGAGGCACGCCACATCCTTACCGCGCTGATGCGCGAGGCGACGGCGAATACCTCGAAGGTGAAGGATGCGATCGTCGCCTTTGTCGAATCGCAGTGGAACCACGACCAGCTGGCCGGTACGCCGGAGCTCATGGCTGAAATCGGCGGTGCGATGCGCATGCTGGGCGCACCGCGCCCGGGCGATCTCGCCGATGGCATCGGCCTCTTCATCCATCGCGAGTTGCTCGGTGATCGTCGCGTGCCCAATGGTGCGCAGATGGATCGCCTGGCCGACGCGGTCGCGGCCCTCGAGTACTACCTGGAGGCGGCGCGCGAGCATCGCGGCGGCCTTGACCACATTCTCGATGTCACCCAGCAGAGCCTGGCTGAACTCGGCTACTGGCCCGTCCCGGGCGATGCGGCCGGCGAGGCGCTCGGCATCGATGCGCTCGACCAGATCGAAGCCGAAGCCATTGAGCACATCGCTGTCCCCGCGAGCAGCGAGGATGCCGGTGAGGCTGTATCCAGCTTCGCCGATACTTTTGATCTCATCGACGAACCGCCGGCAGTCGTGGCTCCGGCTATCGCCGCTGAGCCCGTGCGTGCCGACGAAGACTGGGTCGAGATCGAGGAGGAGATCGAGCAGGAAGTGGGCGGCGATGCCGGCGTATCTGATTTTGCCGGCTTCCAGATCACGGTCGATGGCATCGATGACGAGATCCGGGAGATCTTCCTCGAAGAGACCCAGGAAGAAATCGACAACCTGCGCAAGGCGCTGGCCGCATGGCTGGCAGACCCGGAACGCCCGGACGCGCTCACGCCGATCCGCCGTTCGTTCCATACGTTGAAGGGTTCTGGCCGCCTGGTCGGTGCCCGCCTGCTGGGCGAGTTCGCCTGGAAGGTCGAGAACATGCTTAACCGCGTGCTCGACGGCACGATCGCGCCGCATGAAGGCGTGCAGGCACTGGTGAGCCACGCCGTCGACGCGCTGCCGCAGCTTAAGGCGGCGCTGGAAGGCGATACCCACGTGACGGCGCCGCTTGCCGCGATCATGGAAACCGCCGATCGCCTGGCCCTTGGCGACATGGCCTTTGTCGAGGACGTGGCGCGCAACACCGTGCAAAAGGTGCGCACGAAGGTAAAGCGCCGCGTGCTGCGCGACACCATCGCCGCCGTGCCGACGGCAGCGTTCGCTGGCTATGGCCATTCGGCCCCGGCCGAACCGGAACCGGCGCCTGCAGAGGAGCCGATTTACGTGGCGCCGCCGCTGCCCCCGGTCGACGCCGTGCTGCTGGATATCCTTCGTACCGAAGTCGCGCAATACCTCAATATCATCCGTGCCAACCTTGCCCGCGCGGGCGATGGCGAACTGCCGGTGGATGATGGCCTGCTGCGCGCCGTGCACACCCTGCACGGTGCGATCGGCATGGTCGATATCCCCGTGCTGATCCAGGTACTCGCACCGCTGGAAGGCCTGATCAAGCGCGTTCGCGCGAGCGGCGTGCCGCTACGCGCGGCGGGCGTCGATGCGCTCACCGACGCGGCCGACCTGGTCGACCACGTCATGGAGCTGTTCGATACCGAAGATCCGCGCGTGCCCGATGTTTCCGCGCTGGCCGCACAGATCATCGCCCTGCGCGATGAGCAGCCGGAAGCCACGGTCGCCCACATCCTGTACGAGCCCGATCCGCTGCCGCTCGAGGACGAGCACCTTGCCGAGGCCCCGGTGGCCGAGGCGCCGGTACACCACGATCTCGTCGTGGATGCACCCGTCGTCGATGAGGACGAGGTCGAAGAACTTGCCGCCGACGAGTCGTTCGTCGACGAACCGGCGTTCGTTGAGTCCGCTCTCGACGAGCCCGCTCACGACGAGCCCGCCCTTGATGGATTCGTTGCTGAAGTACCTGCCGTTGCTGAAGCGCCTGCCGTTGCTGCGCCGGGTGAGTCGCTGTCGCCGCTGGACGAAGCCGAACTCGAAGCGTTCATCAACGAGGAGGCCCGTTTCGACGCCGACGTGCGCGAAGCCGAGGCCCACCTCGCCAGCGAGGCTTCCCAGGCCCCGTCCCACGCGAACGATGACCTCGTACCTGCAGACGCGACCAACGCATCGCTCGAAGCCGAGCTGGAGGCGATGCTGGCCGGCGAGCTTGCCGACCTGGACGCTGCCGCCACGCAGGTACGGGGCGATGAACCTGCATCCGAGCCTGCCGCGGATACCGTTGCCGACGGGGATGCCGTGGAAGAACAGGCACCGGTCGACCTCGCATCGATCGACCTGGTCGATAGCGAACACGACCTCACGGCCGAGCTGCTTGCCTCGCTTGAAGGCTTCACGGTTGATCCGCCGGTGATCGACGTCAAGCCGATAGAGAAGTACGACCTGAACGAGGATGCCGCCTGGCGTGCGCTCGTCGACGAAGCCGCGGTGGAAACGCCGTCGGTTCACGATGAGATCCCGCAGCCGATGTCCCACGACGGTGATGTGCTGCATACCGACGACGGCGTCCTCGAGGAAGAGCCCGCGGCCGAGGTGGTTGCGACGGTCGATACGAGCGAAGGCGACGCACAGGCGGCGGCCGACGAGCAGGACGAAGAGCTCGTCACGCCCGACGCCGACGACCTCCCGGTCATCATCGAAGATCAGTCCCACGAGCCCCTGGCCGAGCCCGTCCACGAGCCGGTGGAAGTCGAAGCCCCGGCCCTCGTGCCTGAGCTCTCGCCCTACGCCGATATCGACCCGGATCTCCTCGAAGTGTTCGTCGAGGAAGGTCGCGAGATCCTTGACCAGGCCGATGCCTCGCTCGCCGCTTGGCGCGTGGATCCACAGCAGGGCGAACACGTCGCCTCGCTGCAGCGTGACCTGCATACGCTGAAGGGCAGTGCCCGCATGGCCGGCCTCGCCATCGTGGGCGATTTCGCCCATGCCATGGAAGCGTTGCTCGATGCGGTTGCCGGTGGCCAGCGCGAAAGCGACGGCGCCGCCATCGAGGCGATGGAAAGCGGTTTCGATCGCCTGCATCGCATGATCGTGGCGATCGCAAAGCACCAGCCCATTTCGCTCAGCGAAGCGGATATCGAACCGTTCGCCCGCCTGGCGGGCGCGCCGATCGCGCCGGATACGCTCACCGCGGAGAACTACCGCGAGGAGCGCGAGGCCGCGACGCAGCCGGATACCTGGCTGCCGCCGGCACCGCAGCCCGAGCCGATCCCGGTCCTCGATCGCGTCCTGCCCGACCTGCTCCCGGAGATGGAGGAGGAAGAGCTCCAGCGCGCCTCGCAGGAACAGATCCGTGTCCGCGCAGACATGCTCGATACGCTGGTGAACCATGCCGGTGAAGTGTCGATCTACCGTTCGCGCCTCGAGCAGCAGACAGCGAGCTTCCGTTCCACGCTGACCGAGCACGAGCAGACGGTCAGCCGCCTGCGCAGCCAGCTGCGTATGCTGGAAATCGAAACGGAAACCCAGATCATCGCGCGTTACCACCAGGAGCATCGCGATAACGCGGCCGCAACGTTCGATCCGCTCGAACTCGACCGCTTCTCGCAGCTTCAGCAGTATTCGCGTGCGCTGGCCGAGTCCGTATCCGATCTTGTGTCGCTGCAGACCATGATGGACGACCTCACCCGTCAGACCGAAACGCTGCTGCTGCAGCAGCAGAAGGTCAACGCGGAGCTGCAGGAAGGCCTGATGCAGACGCGCATGTTGCCGTTCGACGCGATGGTGCCGAACCTTCGCCGCACCCTGCGCCAGGCCGCCTCCGATGTGGGCAAGCGTGCGCAGCTCGTGGTGGAGGGCGCCAACGGCGAAATGGACCGCAACATGCTCGACCGCATCAAGGCACCGTTCGAGCACATGCTGCGCAACGCGGTCGCCCACGGTATCGAGGCGCCGCAGGCGCGCGAAGCCGCGGGTAAGAACGCGGAAGGCACGGTACGGATCCAGGTGGCCCGCGAAGCCACGGAAGTGGTCGTGCGCCTGTCCGATGACGGTGCCGGCATGGATCGTGATGCAATTCGCGAAAAGGCCATCGAGCGCGGCCTGCTGCGCCCCGATGCTCGCGTATCGGACGATCAGATCTTCCAGCTCACCCAGGTGCCCGGTTTCTCCACGGCGGAGAAGGTCACCCAGGTGGCCGGCCGTGGTGTCGGCATGGATGTGGTGGCGAACGAGATCAAGCAGCTCGGCGGTACCCTGGCCATTGAATCGCAGCGCGGCACGGGCACCACGTTCGTGATGCGCCTGCCGTTCACCCTGGCGGTAACCCAGGCCCTGATCGTGCGCATTGGTGAAACCAACTTCGCCATCCCGATGACCTCGGTACACGGCGTGGCCAAGGTGGAGCCGAACGAACTGGCCCACCGCATGGCCGATGACGATGCCCAGTTCGAGTATGCCGGCGAGGATTACGCGATCCACGATCTGCCGCAGCTGCTCGGCGTTCACGTGATCGCGTCACCGGATGAAGGCGATATCCCCTTGCTGCTTGCCCGCTCGGGTGACCTGCGTGCGGCCATCCGCGTGGATGCCGTGCTGGGTTCACGCGAAATCGTGGTCAAGCCGGTGGGTCCGCAGGTCAGCTCCGTACCGGGCATCCTCGGCGCCACCATCATGGGCGATGGCTCGGTGCTGATGATTCTCGACCTGGCACCGCTGGTACGTCATGGCGTGGCTCGCCAGGCATTCGAGGCCGAGGCGGCACTCCCGCAGGCCCCCCGCAAGCAGGACGAAGTGCGCGTGAAGCCGCTGGTGATGGTGGTCGATGATTCGATCACCATGCGCAAGGTGACTGGCCGCGTGCTGGAGCGCCATGAGTTCGAAGTGATGACGGCGAAGGATGGCGTGGACGCACTCGAGAAGCTCAATGAGCGCGTTCCTGACCTTATGTTGCTGGATATTGAGATGCCGCGGATGGATGGCTACGAACTAGCGACGGCCATGAAGGCCGACGAGCGCCTGGCTGGCGTGCCAATCATCATGATTACGTCGCGTACGGGCGATAAGCACCGCCAGCGCGCGTTCGATATCGGCGTGGATCGTTATATCGGCAAGCCCTACCAGGAGAACGACCTGGTGGTGCAGATCAACGATGTGCTCGGAGTAACCCATGGTTGAACACGAGCCGTCCGTTGCGCTGCTCTTTGATGACGCGGGCCTGTCGGCCCATCTGCGCGATGCCCTGGTCGCGCAGGGCGCGCGGATCGTCTACGAGTCCGACCTGAAGGCGTTTGCCCCTGCCGAACTCGTCGGATCATCGGCCGATGTGGTGGTCGTGGATCTCGATGATCCGAGCGATTCCGATCTCGATCGTCTCTATGAAACGGTTGAAGGCGGCCATCCGCGCCTGGTGTTCAACGATGCCGATGCCAGTCGTGATCTTGAAGGCTGGGACCGGGCGCGCTGGGCGCGCCACCTGGCGGCCAAGCTGGTCGGCGCGTCGCCGCTGGATCCTCCGCGGCCGGATGACGCGCGCGCTATCGAACCGCGCGTGGCTGCCATGAGCCGTGAGCCCGCGCCGGCCGAAGAAGCGCTGGTCGAGCCGATTACCGATGAGCTTTCGATCACCGGCGTGCACGGGTATCCCGAAACGCCGATGTCCATGGTGGATGCTGCCGACGTGCCGTTCCCGGGCGAGGCCACGCCAGCCCTGGGCGCTCATCTTGCCGATGAGCTCGAATTCTCGACACCGCAAATCGATGCAGTCGACGGGGGCCACGTCGCAGATCCGGAAGACCTGGCGGCAGAACTGGAGGCTGTCCTGGCTGAGACGGGCGCCGCGGAAGTGCAGGGTACGGATGGGATTGATGACCTGCCGTCCCTTCCGCTCGAACTCACGGACCTGGCCTCATTGGACCTTTCCGGTTTTGAAGTCGTCGATGAATCGCCCGCACCCACGCCGCCTGTCGAGCGCGAGTTCGATGCGAGCCAGTTCAGCCTGGTCCCCGATGACGCCGCCGCCCCGGCGGCCGTAAGCGACGATGCGCCTGCGCTGGAAATCACCTCGCGATCCACGCAGTACGTGCCGCCGCCGGTACCGGAGTGGGACCTGGTCGATCATGACACGATCATCGCCGAGGCATCGCCGCTGGCGGATCCGGCTGAGTTCGGCATCGAAACGATGAGCGCGGCCGAGTTCCTCGCGCAGGATGTGGTGGACGATGGCAGCGTCGCTATCGAGCCCGGCCTTAAGCTTGAGCTTGTATCGCTGGAAGAAGCCATCGCGCCGAGTACCGATGGCAAGTTCATGCACGAGATGATCCTGGAGACCACGACGCGCGCGGTACGCCGCGTCGTGGCGCTGGCGGGTACCGTGGAAAGTGAGGATGCCATCCGGCTGTTCCTTGCCGCCATGCCGGGCCGCTTGCCGGCAACCATCCTGGTCGTGGCGCACCATGCCGATGACACGGGAGCCCTTGCGCAGCGCCTTGGTCGCGGCCGCGTCGCCACCGATGGCGTCCCCACCGCCCATGGCGAAGTACTGGTCGTGCCGCGTGGCGCGCACGTGCAGATTCGCCGCGACGGTAGCGTCACGGTCCGCGATGACGGCAGTGCGTTCAATGCCGCCGGTCCCTCCATTGACGGCATTTTCAGCACGCTGGCGGGTGGGTTTGGTGCCGATGCACTGGCTATCGTTTTCGCCGGCCGCGGCAACGATGCGGTCGCTGGTGCGCAGGCGGTCTATGACGGTGGCGGGCGCGTCTGGGTGCAGGCGGTGCCGCCCGAGGACGAACGCGGACATATGGTCACAGGCATCCGCGAAGAGCGGGTGGCCGGCTATGCGGGCGATGTCGCTGCGCTGGCCAGGAAATTGAACGAGGAATTCCCATGAGCGAGCCGTTACCGCGCGAAATCCGCTGCGTCCTGATTCCCAGCGGCGGTGTACGCCTGCTGCTGCCCAATGCCGCGGTGGCGGAAGTGATCACGCTGGCCGGCGTCGAGCCCGTGGCCGAAGGCCCTGAGTGGCTGGCCGGCCGGATTCAATGGCGTGGCTGGCAGATCCCGCTGGTCAGTTTCGATCACGTGGCCAGGCTGCCTGAGGATGCCCCGCCGCAAGCCTCCCGCGTGGCCGTGCTCAAGGCGATTGGCAACCGTGCCGACATGCCGTACATCGCGGTGCTTACCCACGGCTTCCCGCGCCTGACCACGCTCAATGCCGAGCTGCTGCTGCCCACCCATGATGGCCACGACCTGCCCTTCGGCGTGCGCGCCCGCGTGCTCGTGCGCGACGACACGGCGGTCATTCCGGATCTGGAAGGTATCGAGGCGACCCTGGTGGCCATGCAGGAAGCTGCCTGATCAAAAGGCTTGACTCGTAATTGAGAATCATTATCATCAACTCCGCACCCTCACTTGCGGAGAGTAAGCCATGTTGATGAGAAGCCTTCCCCTGAACGAAGCCGCCGGCCGCGACAAGGTCGTCCCGCTGCGCGCCGTTGCTACGCCCGCCCGCCGCGTTGAAAGCAAGAACCTCCTCGATGGTTCCCGCGAGCTGGTCATCGAACACCAGGGCGCCGAGTACCACCTGCGCCTGACCCGCAACGACAAGCTCATCCTTACCAAGTAAGCCCGGTTTCATCTCCCCGACGCCAAGCCACGCGGGCCTCCCCACGCCGCCAGCCAGGCATCTTTTCCCAGGCCGTCAACGGGAGGCGCCTCATGTTCGGTTGGCTCGCATCTTTCGGCGTGCAGACGCGCGCCCGCAGTGGCTCCACGACGCGCTGGCTCGCGGTACCTCCGCGAACGCTGGTAGAGGGCCTTGGCCAGCTTGGTGGGGTGCTCTATCTTGCCCCGCGGCCGACGAGCTGCCCCGCCAGCGTGGTTCCGCCCGTCGGTTGCCTGGTGGAGAACGCGGAGCTTGCACCCCTGATGGCCACGCACTACGTCGGCCTTACCTGTGCAGTTACCGCGGAAGGCCCGCGTGAGTGGCTCGACTGCGTCAGCGGGGAAGGGGATACGCTCGCCCGCATCTATCTGCTTCCCGATACGGATTACCTCGCGTGGGATGGCCTGTTCGCGGATGCCACGCCAATCGATGCACCCCAGCGCCACGCGCCCGATCGCGAGTGGCTGCGCGCCTGCCGCGCACGCGTCCTCAGCTTCCAGCGCCGCCGCCTGGTGGGCTTTGATGTGCTGGGTGCCCGCGAAGTGTCCATTTCCGTGCTCGGCCGTGGCGTCGCCCGCGATATCGCCGTCTCCGAATCGGTCGCCATCACCGGCTGAGCCGGCCTGTAGGAGCGCGCTTGCGCGCGATCCGGGCCTACCTTGCACCCCATCGCGCGCAAGCGCGCTCCCACAGTGACCACCGTACACGTGGCCACTGTCCGGACACCTGTCCGCGGACACCGTCCACGCTCAGGAACGAGCTCGTAACTCCCTGAATTAAAGCCACTTCCCGAGTTGGCACGCGGCTTGCTGAAGACACCAGCAAGTTCATCAGGGAAACAGCCATGATCCGAGATACCGCCGCCCAGGACCGCCTCGTTGAGGTTCGTCCCAACCGCCACCGCAAACTGCTCATCGCCGGTGGCGCGCTAGCGGTGCTGGTGGCTATCGGCTTCTCTATCCCCAAGATCGCCACGATGTTCTCGGCCGACACATCGGTGAGCGCATCCCGTCTCTCGTTCGGTACCGTGACCCGCGGCCCGTTCGTTCGCGACATCGCTGCCGAAGGCAAAGTGGTGGCGGCGGTCAGCCCTACGCTCTATGCGCCTTATGGCGGTGCGGTGGTCATGCAGGTGCACGCGGGCGATGTGGTGAAGAAGGGCCAGGTACTGGCCGTGGTGACCAGCCCGGAACTCACCAACAAGCTTGCCCAGGAGCAATCCGCCGCCGATGCCATGGAGGTGGAATACCTGCGCGCCAAGGTCGACGCCACGAAGAAGCGCGCCGAACTGCAGAAAGCGTTCGATAACGCCGTGGTGGACCAGACGGCCGCGGAGCGCGATCTCAAGCGCTATCAGGGCGCGTTCGACAAGGGGGCCGTGTCCAACTTCGATGTCGACAAAGCGAAATCCACGCTCGACAAGGCGGCGATCACGCAGAAACACGCCCAGTCCGATATGACGATCGATAACAGCAGCCTCACCTTCGATATCCAGTCCAAGAAGCTTGCGCACGATCGCCAGGAACTGTTGGTCAAAGACCTGCAGCGCCAGGTGGAAGACCTCAACGTGAAGTCCCCGGTCGATGGCCAGGTGGGCCAGCTGTTCATCGCCGAACGCGCCACGGTGGCAAAGGATGCACAGCTGGTCAGCGTCATCGACCTGACCGCGCTCGAAGTTGAAATGAAAGTACCCGAGAGCTTCGCTCGCGATCTCGCGATTGGCATGCCTGGCGAAATCACAGGTAACGGCAAGGAATGGAAGGGCAAGGTCAGCGCGATCTCACCGGAAGTGGTCAATGGTGAAGTGGCCGCGCGCCTCCGCTTCGATGGCCAGTCCCCCGCCCAGCTGCGCCAGAGCCAGCGCCTGTCCGTCCGAATTCTTCTCGATAGCCGCCAGAACGTGCTTACCGTACAGCGTGGCTCGTTCGTGGATGAAAGCGCCGGCCGCTACGCCTACGTCGTCAATGACGGCATGGCCGATCGTCGTGATATCCGCGTCGGTGCCAGCAGCATCGACAAGGTCGAAATCCTGGACGGCCTGAAAGAGGGCGACAAGATCGTCATCTCCGGTGCCGACACCTTCGGTGACGCCAAGCACGTCGCCATCGCCCGCTGACCGCCCAACCTGTTTCCAACGAGGGATATGCCATGTTGAAGATGAACCACCTTGCCAAGGTCTACCGCACGGAAGTCGTCGAGACCTATGCGCTGCGCGATTTCAATATTGACGTGAAGGAAGGCGAATTCGTCGCCGTGACCGGCCCGTCGGGTTCGGGCAAGACCACCTTCCTGACCATCGCCGGCCTGCTCGAGACCTTCACCGGTGGCGAGTACCACCTCGATGGCATCGAAGTGAGCCAGCTCAACGACAACGCACGTTCGAAGATCCGCAACGAAAAGATCGGCTTCATCTTCCAGGCATTCAACCTCATTCCCGACCTGAACGTGTTCGATAACGTGGAAGTTCCGCTGCGTTACCGCGGCATGAAGGCCGCCGAGCGCAAACAGCGGATCATGGATGCGCTGGAGCGCGTGGGCCTGGCTGCTCGTGCCCGCCATTACCCGGCGGAACTCTCCGGTGGCCAGCAGCAGCGCGTCGCCATCGCCCGTGCCCTGGCCGGCTCGCCCCGCCTGCTCCTGGCCGATGAACCGACCGGTAACCTGGATACGCAGATGGCCCGCGGCGTCATGGAATTGCTTGAAGAGATCCACCGCGAAGGCGCGACCATCGTCATGGTCACCCACGACCCGGAACTGGCGGCCCGCGCCCAACGCAACGTGCACGTCATCGATGGCCAGGTCGTGGATCTGTCCGAAGAGCCGCGCTTCCACGCGCACACGCACGCCCACACCGTCCGCTCCTGATCCTGGCCCCGCGCCGAAGGTGGCACCTATGTTTGCCTATTACCTACAGCTGGGCCTGCGCAGCCTGCGCAAGAACCCGATGCTCACCGCCCTGATGGTGATGGCCATCGGCTTCGGCGTGGCCGCATCGATGACGACTTACTCGGTATTCCGGGCGACGTCGCGCGATCCGATTCCGCAGAAGTCGAGCGTGCTGTTCAACACCCAGCTGGACGCATTCGGGCCGGAAAACATCGAGAACGGCGAGCCACCGGATGCGTTGACCTATATCGATGCCACGGCCATCCTTCGCGCGCACAAGACGTCCCGCCAAACCATTGTCTACCCGGTAAACGTCTCGGTCATCCCCGACGATCCTTCGCGCCTGCCCATGCGTGAAGGCGCCTATGCCAACGGTGCCGACATGTTCGGCATGTTCGATATGCCCTTCATCCAGGGGCGTGGCTGGACGCGGGAAGACGACGACAAGCATGCGAGCGTGGTGGTCATCACCCGGGCGCTGAACGACAAGCTGTTCAACGGTGCGCAAAGCGTCGGCAAGCAGATCAACCTCGATGGACGTCTGTTCCGTATCGTCGGCGTGATGGACGACTGGTCGCCCCAACCGGTGTTCTTCAACGTGCCCAATACCGGTGGCTTCGATGAAGGCGCGGCGGTGTACATGCCGTTCACCCGCGCGATCGATCTTCAGTTGCCCACGAATGGCAACAACAATTGCGTGAAGGAACCCGAGCAGGGTTGGGATGGTTACCTGCGTTCGGAATGCATCTGGCTGGCGCTGTGGAGCGAGATGGACTCGAAGAGCGAGGTCGACGCCTATCGCAACTACCTCAACGGCTATGCCGCCGAACAGCAGCGTGCGGGTCGCTGGAGCTGGGCGCCCAACGTCAAGGTGCGCAACGTGACCGAATGGCTCGATGTGCAGAAGGTCGTGCCGAAGGAGTCGACCATTTCGCTGGTGGTGTCGCTGGGCTTCCTGGTGATCTGCCTCGTGAACACCGTAGGCCTGCTGCTCGCCAAGTTCCTGCGCAGGGCGCCGGAGATCGGCGTGCGCCGGGCATTGGGCGCTTCCCGCGGCGATATCTACGCACAGTTCCTGATCGAGGCAGGCGCGGTTGGCATCGCCGGTGGCGTGCTGGGCTTGCTCTTGACTGGCCTGGGGATCATGGGAACGAAGCTGGTGTTCCCGGAAAACATCTCGCGGTTGGCCACCGTCGATCCCGTGCTCATCCTGATGACCTTGGTGGTCGCGATTGTCGCCTCCGTGGTCGCCGCCTTCTATCCCACATGGCGCGCCGCCCAGGTGCAGCCGGCGTGGCAGCTCAAGTCCAACTGAGGACATCCCGGCATGAATCTCCAGATTAGACCCATCCTGGCAGCCCTGCGCCGACACAAGTCCGGTACGATCCTGATTGCCGTGCAGATCGCGCTGACCCTCGCCATTGTCTGCAACGCCTTGTTCATCGTGCACCAGCGTATCGAGCGGGCGCATCGCATCACCGGTATCGATGAGCAGAACCTTATCGCGGTGCAGAACCGCTATGTGGGCAAGCCCGACACCTTCATTCCGCAAATGAAGACCGACGTGGCAGCCCTGCGCAATATTCCGGGTGTCGAGTCGGCATATGTCACCAACGCTTACCCGTTGCGTCGCGGCGGCTGGTCGACGGGCATCCAGGTCGACCCGGACAAGACCAAGGACAGCCTGCCAAGCGCGTTGTACTTCGTCGATGAGCAGGCATTGCAAACCCTGGGTGTCAAGCTCATCGCGGGGCGTAACTTCAACCCTTCCGAGGTCGTTACGGTGGGGCCGCAGACCACTCCGGCACCGCCGCAAGTAATTATCACCAAGGCGATCGCGGACAAGCTGTTCCCGAAGGGCGATGCACTGGGCAAGACCATCTATTACTCGAAGGGCAAACCGTCCACGATCATCGGGATCGTCGAGAAGCTCACCGTACCCTGGACCGATTTCGACCACATGGATAACGTGACGCTGATGCCCGTCCGATTCGACAGCGGCTACCAGCACTTCATGGTCCGCACGAAGCCAGGGCAACAGGATGCCGTATTCAAGGCCATTCCTGGCGCCCTGTACGCCGTGAGCCGCATGCGCGTTCTGCCCGAGAAGTATGGGGTTCGCACGTTCGAGACGGTGCGGGCCAGCGCCTACGAGGCGGATCACGGCATGGCGATCCTGATGACTGTCGTGTGCGGCGTGTTGCTGGCGATCACGGCGGCGGGCATCGTGGGCCTGTCGAGCTTCTGGGTGGGCCAGCGCCGCAAGCAGATCGGCGTACGCCGTGCGTTGGGTGCCCGCCGCTCCGACATCCTCAGCTACTTCATGACCGAGAACTTCCTGATCGCGCTGGGCGGTGTCATCGTTGGGACGGTGCTTGCGCTGGGCCTCAGCCAGTGGATGCTGAAGTACTTCGAGATGCCGCGCGTGTCGTTCACCTATGTTGGCGTTGGCGTCGTGCTGTTGCTCGCGCTCGGCCAGGCGGCGGTGTTCGCACCGGCCTTGCGTGCCTCGAAGGTTTCCCCGGTGGAAGCGACGCGTAGCGTCTGAGCCATAGGTTGAGGAGCAGTAATGTTCAGTTATTACCTTGAGTTGGCCTTGCGAAGCTTGCGGCGGAGCAAGGCCCTCACGGCGCTCATGGTGCTGGCGGTGGCCATGGGCATCGGTGCATGCATGACCACGCTGACGGTGCTGCATGTGGTTTCGGGTGACCCCATCCCGAGCAAGAGCCACAGGCTGTTTTATCCCCAGCTGGAGCCGCGTGACACCGATAACGGCTTCTATACGAAGGGCGAGCCACCGGACCAGATCTCCTGGCAGGATGGCATGTACCTGCTGAAAGCCAAGCGGGCTGACCGGCAAGCGCTTATGACCGGCGGCGTGGCGCCCGTGCAATTGCCGGGCGCCAGAATCGAGCCGTTCTTCGCCCGGGCACGCTACACCACGGCGGATTTCTTCCCGATGTTCGAGGTGCCGATGCACTTTGGGCATGCCTGGTCGGCCGAAGAAGACGAGGCACGCTCACGCATCGCGGTGATCAGCAGCACGCTGAACGAAAAGCTCTTCCACGGCGAAGACAGCACGGGCAAGACGGTGCGCTACAACGGCGTCGACCTGCGCGTGGTGGGCGTCATCGATCCATGGCGCGCCCATCCCCGCTTCTACGATCTGAACGACAGCTACGCGGATGCCGAGGAATTGTTCATCCCGCTCACGACGTCGCGTGACCTGCGTGGCCCGCGCAACGGTTCCCGCGATTGTTGGGGGCAGGGCGGCAAACAGCAGGAGGATGCGCTCGAAACGGCTAACTGCACCTGGTTGCAGCTGTGGGTGCAGATTGACGATCCGGCAAAGGTCGCCAGTTACAAGGATTTCCTTGTCCACTATTCGCAAGAGCAGCTAGCCGCGGGCCGCTTCCACCTGCCTCCAAACGTTCGCCTGCGTAATGTCACGGAATGGCTTGACTACAACCAGGTGGTGCCCAGCGACGTGCACCTCCAGGTCTGGCTGGCCCTTGGCTTCTTCGTGGTCTGCCTGGTGAATACCGTCGGGCTCATGCTGGCCAAGTTCCTTCGCCGCTCGTCCGAGATCGGGGTGAGGCGAGCATTGGGGGCCTCCCGGGCGCACGTGTTCGCGCAGCTGCTGATCGAGGCCGGCATGATTGGTCTCACCGGCGGCGTCGCTGGCTTGTTTATGGCGCTGGGCGGCCTTTGGCTCGTACGCCAGCAACCGGATGCCTACGCATCGCTCGCGCACCTGGACCTGCCCATGCTGGCAGCCACGTTTGCCATTGCCATTGGCGCCACGTTGATCGCAGGCCTGCTCCCGGCGTGGCGCGCATGCCAGGTCACTCCCGCCCTGCAGCTGAAGAGTCCGTGATGCTAGATATCCGACCCATCTTCTCGACACTGAAGCGCCACAAGGTGACCGCGATCCTGTTGGTGCTGGAGATCGCGCTCACCTGCGCCATCGTGTGCAACGCCGTATTCCTGGTGCGCCAACGCCTGGACTGGATGAATACGCCCAGCGGCATCGACGAGGCCACGGTGGTCGAAGTGCGACCGGTGAACATCGGCGCCACGCCAGCCATGCATGCAAGGGTGGAGGAAGCGCTGCAGGCGTTGCGCCAGTTGCCCGGCGTGCGTTACGCCAGCCTTTCGAACGAGCTGCCCTTCGGGTTCGAATCGTGGAATGACGGCATCAAGCTCGACAAGGATGTGGTCATCCCCGCCATGCACGTCACGGCGTACTACGGCGATGGGCTTATCAATACGTTCGGTGTTCAGTTGCTCGAGGGGCGCGATTTCTCGCCCGACGAGTACGCGTGGCTCGATGACATCACCAGTGGGCGTAAGGATGTAGCGATCCCGCACGTGGTGATCATTACCAAGTTCATGGCGGATCGTCTGTTCCACGGCAGTGCACTAGGAAAGACGCTGTACTACGGCGGTGAGCCTGTGCGGGTGGTGGGTGTCGTACGCGACGTGGCCCGGCCAAACATCATGGACCGTTCGCTGACTTACGGAAGCATGTTCCTGCCCATCCACATGAGCGAGGGCATCGGCGCGACCTACGTCATGCGTGTGCAGCCAGGCCAGGCGGATGCCGTGCTGAAGGCTGCCAGTGCCAGGTTGCGCGAGCTGGATCCGAACCGGGTCATCCAGCGCAAGCGCCATTACAGTGAGGTGCGCGCGGCGTATTTTGCCAGTGATCGCGCCATGGCGGGCCTGCTGGTAGGCGTCTGCGTCGCGCTGCTCATCGTTACGGCGCTGGGCATCGTCGGACTGGGTAGCTTCTGGGTCTCGCAGCGGCGCCGGCAGATCGGCGTGCGCCGTGCGCTTGGGGCCACGCGCACTGATGTACTGCGCTATTTCCAGACTGAAAACTTCCTGCTGGCGACCATGGGTATCGTGCTGGGCATGGTGCTCGCCTACGGGATCAATATCGTCTTGATGCTGCGCTATGAATCGCCACGGCTACCGGCCATATACCTCCCGCTGGGTGCGATAGCACTGTGGCTGTTGGGCCAGGCGGCGGTGTACGCGCCCGCAAGGCGTGCATCGCGCGTTCCACCTGTTGAGGCCACCCGTGGGAACTGAGTTTTCGTACTACCTTGAGATGGCCGTTCGCAGCCTGCGCCGGAACCCTGTCCTTACCGCCTTGATGATCCTGGCGGTGGCTTTGGGAATCGGTGCCTGCATGACAACCCTTACGGCGCTGCATGTCCTTTCCGGCGATCCGTTACCAGGGAAAAGCGGACGAATCTTCATGCCGCGGATCGAGCCCCGCGACGCCTCGTCGGCAAACGATCCGCTGCCGCCAGACGAGGTGACATGGATGGATGGCATGGCAATGCTGCATGCCGGTCGCGCTACGTACCAGGCCCTCATGGTGGGGGGATTGGGGACGATCCATCCGGATGATCCTGCCGTGGACGCGTTCATGGCGCCGGCACGGTATACCACCGCCGACTTCTTTCCCATGTTCAATGTGCCATTCCGTTATGGCGGCTACTGGAATGCCACGGACGATGAGAGGCGCACCCGTGTCGCGGTGATCAGCGATACGTTGAACACCCGGCTGTTCGGTGGGGCCAACAGCGTGGGCCGGATTCTCCACGTCAACGAGGCGAGCTTCCGTATCGTCGGCGTGCTCGCGCCCTGGCGTCCGGTACCGCATTTCTACGACACGAATACGGGGGACTACACCACGGCAGAGGATCTATACGTACCGCTTGGCGCGGCGCGTGATACGCAGCTCCCCCGCGATGGCGGTATCCAGTGCTGGGGGCAGGGAAGCGGTGATGAAGACAACATGGAGAAAGCGCCGTGCGTGTGGCTGCAGTACTGGGTTCAGTTGGATGGCCCCGCCGCGGTGAACGCCTATCAGGCGTTCCTTGATGGCTACGTGCGCGAGCAACAAGCGACGGGCCGCTTCGAGCGGGTGGCCGCCGCATCGCTGACGAGCGTACGCGACTACCTCGTCGAAAAGAAAGTCGTGCCTGATGACGTGAGGCTCCAGTTCTGGCTCGCGCTTGGGTTCTTCGTAGTCTGCCTCGTCAATACGGTAGGGCTCATGCTCGCCAAATTCCTGCGCCGCGCGGGTGAGTTGGGTGTTCGTCGCGCACTGGGGGCGTCCCGCCGTCACATATTCGCGCAGTTGGTCATCGAAGCGGGGATCATCGGTCTGGCCGGCGGTGGCGTGGGCTTGGTCCTTGCGTGGCTTGGGCTCATGCTCGTTCGCATTAACCCGAACCATAGCGCTCAACTCGCCCATCTCGATCCCGCGATGCTGGTCACGACCTTCGTCCTTTCCGTCGCGGCGGCGATGCTGGCCGGCTTGTTCCCTGCGTGGCGCGCCTGCCAGGTGCCGCCGGGCTTGCACCTGAAGAGCCAGTGACATGCGCCTCGATATCGCTCCCATCCTCGCGGCACTCAGCCGTCACCGCATCACCGCCACGCTGCTCGTACTGCAGATCGGCCTTACCTGCGCCATCGTGTGCAACGCCTTGTTCGTCGTCAACGACCGCTTGCGCTGGATGGATACGCCCAGCGGAGTGGAGGAGGATCGGCTCGCCAATATCGATATTTCCTCGCCCGGGAAGAACGTTGATATCCACGCGCGCACGGATGCCGATCTCGCGGTGCTCCGCGCCGTACCCGGCGTTGAGGCAGCAGAAGCGTTGAACTCGGTTCCGTTCGGTACGCGTTCGTGGAGCACGAACGTGAGGTATTCGGCGGACGAGAAGCAGCCGCGTGCAAGCGTCGCCGAGTATTACGGTAAAGACGTCGGACCCTTGTTCGGCGCGCAGCTGCTCGAGGGGCGCTGGATTCGCGACGACGAGTACCAGTGGATCGACGACGTTGAACACAAGAAGGTCGAGGCCGCGCACGTCATCGTTGTGACCCAGGCCGTGGCCCGCCGGCTCTTTCCTGGCAAGGACGCCCTGGGTCAGACGCTGTACCTGCACGGCGCCGACTTCCGCATCATCGGCGTGATCCGCGAACTGGCGCGAGCCTCTGGCATGCGCGATAACATCGGCGAGGTTATCCTGACGCCGTGGCGCATGCTGCCCACGTACGGAGCGGGCTATGTCATCCGTACCGCGCCAGGCAAAGCAGGGGCGGTGCTCGAAGCGGCGGCGGCTGCGCTAAAGAAGCAGGATCCGCGCCGGGTCATTACGGAGAAGATTACCTTCCGTGAGATCCGTGAGCTCTTCTTTGCCAGCGATCGTGCCCTCGCCGCCATGCTGGTGGGTGCCTGCGTGGTGCTGCTCGCCGTTACCGCATTGGGCATCGTGGGCCTGGCAAGTTTCTGGGTGGGCCAGCGGCGCCGCCAGATCGGGGTTCGCCGCGCGCTGGGTGCGACCCGTGGCGATGTCCTTCGCTATTTTCAGGTAGAGAACTTCCTGCTGGCCAGCATGGGTATCGGGCTGGGCATCGTGCTGGCCTACGCCATTAATCTCGTGTTGATGGTTCATTACGAAATCCCGAGGTTGCCGTTGGGGTACCTGCCCGCGAGCGCCCTGGCACTGTGGCTCCTAGGCCAGCTCGCCGTACTCGCCCCGGCCCTGCGTGCGGCGTCGGTTCCCCCCGTGGAGGCGACCCGTGGCTAGAATGGGCATTGCAACCTTTTCCGGGGGAGCTGCATCCATGACGGCATGGCAAGGGACAAGATGCGCTGCGTACTGATCATTGACGACAACCCCGCGGTCGGCGAGGCGCTCTCGCTCGCCCTGAGCCTGCGGGATATCCGGCCCCTCGTGGCCCTTACCCCCGAAGAGGGCCTGGCCACCCTGGCGCGCGAGCGGGTCGATGTGGTGATCCAGGACATGAACTTCACCGCGGATACCACCTCGGGCGAAGAGGGGGCCGAGCTGTTCAAGGCCATTCGCGCCCGCCACACCGATCTGCCGGTGATCCTGCTGACCGCATGGACCCACCTGGAGGCGGCCGTGGAACTGGTGAAGGCCGGGGCAGCGGATTATCTCGCCAAGCCGTGGGATGACACCAAGCTGCTCGCCACGGTGGAAAACCTCCTGGAACTCTCCGAGACCACCCGCGAAGTGACCCGTGCGCGCAACGAGCGCAGGCGCCGCCGCGAGGCCCTTGAGAGCAAATACGACCTGGATGGCCTGGTCTTCGCTTCGGAGGCCATGAGCCGCACGGTGGAGCTGGCCTGCCAGGTGGCGCGTTCCGACGTGCCCGTGCTTATCACCGGCCCCAACGGCGCAGGCAAGGAGCGCATCGCAGCCATCGTCCATGCGAATTCGCCGGTACGCCGCGGTCCCTTCATTGCGGTGAACTGTGGCGCGCTGCCGGGTGAGCTGATCGAAGCGGAACTTTTCGGCGCGGATGCCGGTGCATACACCGGGGCCAACAAGGCCCGCGAGGGCCGTTTCGAACTGGCCGATGGCGGCACGCTCTTCCTCGATGAAATCGGCAACCTGCCGCTCCCGGGGCAGATGAAGCTGCTGCGCGTGCTGGAAACCGGGCAGTTCGAGCGCCTGGGCTCCGGCCGCACGCGCCAGGTGAAGGTACGCGTGGTCAGCGCCACCAATGCCGATCTGAAGGCGATGATCGCCGCGGGAACGTTCCGCGAAGATCTTTACTACCGGCTCAACGTCATCGACGTGAACCTGCCGCCGCTTTCCGAACGTACCGACGATATTCTGCCGTTGGCCGAGTTCTTCCTGGAAGGCAAGGCCGAGCTAAGCGAGGACTCGCGCGAGGCGCTGCTCGCCCATGCCTGGCCTGGCAATGTGCGCGAGCTGAAGAACGCCATGGCACGAGCGGCACTGCTTGCCGCGGGCAGCCGTATCGAGCCCTCGCACCTGAACCTGCCCATGCCCACCGCCGCCACCAACCGTAACCTCGATGAACCGAGTCGCGAATCGGTGGAAGCGGCGCTGGCCACCGCCGGCGGCGTGGTCAGCCGTGCCGCCAGCAGCCTGGGCTTGTCGCGCCAGGCGCTGTACCGGCGGATGGAGCGGTACGGGTTGGCGGTCTGATACGTTCACACCCATGAGGCGCTTCTCGCTCGAAGGTCGAATGGCCATCGTCGTCGGTATATCGGCGATCATCGGCGCGCTCGTGTTCGCCGGCGTGGCCATCTGGCCGTTCCCGCAGGCAGTGGCCTGGCTGGATGAGCTAGCGAAGAACCCCGGCCACGCTGTCGTCCCCGGGCCGTCCGAGCCAGTCGATACGCGCACTGCCCTTATCATCTGCCTGCTGCTGCTCGTGCCACTGTCGGCATGGATGGCCCACGTTCTCGTGGAGCCCATTCGCCGGCTCATGCGCGCATTGGAGAGCGCGGTGGCCAGCTACCGCGATGGCGACTACAGCATGTCCATCGGCACGGACCGCATGGATGAGCTGGGCGACCTGATCCGCATGCACAACCAGCTCGGTACCATCCTGCGTGAGCAGCGCCAGAACCTGGCCCAGCGTGAACTGCTGCTCGATACGGTGGTGCAGAACACGCCGGTGGCACTGGTGCTTACCGATGGCTCGGGCAAGGTGACCTACGCGAACATCGCCGCTCGCCACCTGTTCAACGAAGGCCGTACCCTGGCCGGGCTGGATTTCGCGACCGTGCTCGATGCCATGCCTGAAAACCTCCGCGCGGCGGCCGCCGCTGGCGAGGATGCCTTGTTTACCGTGGAGATGGAGGGCAGCGAAGAGACCTTCCACCTCTCCCAACGCGGGTTCCGCCTGCAGGGGCGGCCGCACCGGTTGCAGTTGTACCGGCGCATGACCCGCGAGCTATCGCGCCAGGAAGTGCACACATGGAAGCGTGTTATCCGGGTGATCAGCCACGAGCTCAACAACTCGCTGGCGCCCATTTCCTCGCTTTCCCACTCCGGCGCCGAGCTGGCCCGGCGCGGTGACCTGGCCCGCCTGCCCGGTGTCTTTGCCTCTATCGGCGATCGTGCAAAGCATCTGCACGGGTTTATCTCCGGCTACGCCAGTTTCGCCAAGCTCCCGACGCCGCAGGCCCGGGAGATCGCCTGGGAGCCGTTCCTGGAAGCCCTGGGCCTGCATGCGCGGTTCCAGCTCAGCGCACCGCCGCCCAAGCAACCGGGCTGGTTTGATCCCACCCAGATCGAACAGGTGCTGATCAACCTGATCAAGAACGCCCACGAGGCAGGCGGGGACGAGAACGAGGTCTCCGTGGGTGTTCATGTCGTGGGCCGGGATTGCCTGATTGATGTTTCCGACCGTGGCCCCGGTATGAGTGAAACCGTGCTGGCCCAGGCATTGCTACCGTTCTACTCCACCAAACGGTCGGGTACGGGGCTTGGGCTGGCGCTGGCACGCGAAATTTCGGAAGCCCATGGCGGCCGCATCGCGCTGGCAAACCGCGATGGCGGCGGCCTCCGCGTGACCCTGGTACTCCCTGCCGGCCCGCACTGATTCGCTTCGCCTATACTCCGGGGCAATCAACGCCGAAGGGAGTAGGGCACCATGGGAAGCATCGTCGCACTGGTCGTGATCGTGGTCGCGGTCATCGTCCTCGCCAAGCTCATCCGCATCGTGCCGCAGGGTTACGAATGGACCGTGGAAATGTTCGGCAAATACACCGGCACGCTCACGCCTGGCCTGCATTTCCTCATTCCGTTCGTCTACAACATCGGCCGCAAGATGAACATGATGGAACAGGTGCTCGATGTCCCGTCCCAGGATGTCATCACCAAGGACAATGCCGTGGTCCGCGTGGATGGTGTGGTGTTCTACCAGGTGCTGGATGCGGCGAAGGCCGCGTACGAGGTGGCGAACCTTGAGGCCGCCGCGCTGGCGCTGATCATGACCAACATCCGTACCGTGCTGGGCTCCATGGACCTGGACGAAAGCCTGAGCCAGCGTGATGCCATCAATGCCAAGCTGCTCACGGTGATCGATGAAGCCACCCATCCGTGGGGCGTCAAGGTCACCCGTATCGAAATCAAGGATATTTCGCCGCCGCGCGACCTGGTCGATGCCATGGCACGGCAGATGAAAGCCGAGCGCGAGAAACGCGCCAACATCCTCGATGCCGAAGGCTTCCGCCAGGCGGCGATCCTCAAGGCCGATGGTGAAAAGCAGTCGGCCATCCTGGAGGCCGAAGGCAAGAAGGAAGCCGCGTTCCGCGAGGCGGAAGCCCGCGAGCGCCTGGCCGAGGCCGAAGCCAAGGCCACGACGATGGTCTCGCAGGCCATCGCCGGCGGCGATGTCAACGCGCTGAATTACTTCATCGCCACCAAGTATGTGGACTCACTGGTGGAGATGGCCAAGAGCCCAAACCAGAAGACCTTGCTGCTGCCCATGGAGTCGGTCGGCATCCTTGGCTCGCTGGCCGGTATCGCTGAGCTGGCGAAAGATTCGCTCACCAGCCAGCGTACACAGGTGCAACCGGCACCGCAGCCGCCGCGCACGCCGCCGCTGGCGCGCTGATCACCATGGGGGAGGTCGCCATGCATTACGTCTGGTGGATCGTGGCACTGCTGCTTATCGGCGGCGAAGTGATCATGCCGGGTTACTTCATGCTGTGGATCGGCATCGCCGCCGCGGCCATGGGTATCGTGCTGTTCGCGGCGCCCGACATCGGGCCGCTCGTGCAGGCCGTGTTGTTCGCGGTATTCACCTTTGTGTCGTGCTTTGCCTACTGGAAATTCGTGCGGCCGCGGCTCGCGCGCGTGCCCTCGGGTAACGAGCGCCTCAACCGTCGCGGTGAGCAGCTCATCGGCCAGCGCTTTACCCTGTGCGATGCCATCATCAATGGCCGTGGCAAGGCACGCGTCGGCGACGGCATGTGGCTGGTAAACGGGCCCGATCTGCCCGTGGGCGCCACTGTGGAGGTGACCGGTATCGATGGCACCACCTTGCGCGTGAAGGCGGTGGACGTTGGCTGAGGTTGTACCGCTGACGGTGCCGGTGAGCTTCGCCACCACGGCGATCAACACCCGCATCGCCTTCCTGACCGAGCTGGCGCGCCGGCTGCACCAGTACGGCACCACGGCACCACGCCTGGAAACCGCCATCGCCAAGTCAGCGCAGCGCGTGGGCTTGTCGGCTGAAGTGTGGTCCAGCCCGACGGCGATCATTGTTTCATTCGCCGACCTGGGCCAGGGCGAGGAGAGCGTGGCCCAGGTTACCCAGGTGATGCGCTTGCCGCCGGGCGATGTGAACCTCGCCCGCCTGGTCGAGGCCGATCGCATCGCCGATGCGGTGATCGATGGGCAGATGGACCTGCGCGAGGGCTTCCACCTGCTGCGCAAGCTGGGCGCACCGGAGACGTTCCGGGCCGAACTTGGTGTCATCGCCAGCTATGGCCTGTGCGCTGCCAGCGTCGTCGCCCTGCTGCTGCATAGTGCGTGGCCCGATCTGGTTACCGCCGGCATCATCGGTGTGATCATCGGCTGCATTACCGTGGCCTCCGGCAGCCGTCCGCGGCTTGCGGCGGCCAGCGAGGCGATCAGCGCCATGGTGGCCACGATCATCGCCACGGTGGTCGCGGCCTACATCGTGCCGCTCGCGCTCAAGTCGGTCATCCTCGGCAGCCTTATCGTGTTGCTGCCGGGCATGGCGCTCACCACCGCCGTCCGTGAGATTTCCAGCCAGCACCTGGTGGCTGGCGTCGCGCGCATGGGTGGGGCAGTGGCGACCTTGCTCAAGCTGACCTTCGGGACGGTGGCGGCCACGCAGTTGTGCGGGGCACTGGGCATCGTTGCCCACGATTACGCGCTACCACCGCTGCCGTCATGGGCCGACTGGCCCTCGCTCGTGCTGGGCGCGTTCTCCTTCGCCATCCTGTTCCGGGCGGCGCGGCGCGACTGGCTGGTCGTGATGGGCTCGGTCGTATTGGGCTATCTCGCCACGCGGTGGGGCGGCCAGGTCTCCGGCTCGATTCCCGGCGCGCCGTTCGGCGTGTTCATCGGTGGCGTGTTGCTCGGCTCGTTGAGCAACGTGTACGCCCGGTACGCTCAGCAGCCGGGTGCTGTCGTGCGTGAACCCGGCATCATCCTGCTGGTGCCGGGCTCGGTCAGCTTCCGTAGTGTTTCCTACCTGCTGGACCGCGATACCTCGCTAGGCATGGACACGGGCTTGCTGGGCGTCACGCTACTGGTATCGCTGGTTGCAGGCCTTCTATTCGGCGACCTGATCGTGGCCCCCCGCCGCTCCCTCTGAAGCGCCTAAGGGGCGTACTGCGCCTCCCCATTTCCGAACGACCAGTTTTCCTTCTTCACCTCGACAAGGTTAATGAACACATCACCGGGCTTCACCCCGGGTGACTTGCCGAGGTTCTCGGTGATGGCCTTGTACAGCTGCTTTTTCTGATCGAGCGTGCGGGTGTCGTTGAACGTGATCTGGATGAACACCACGTCGTCGGTGCGCTGGATGCCCAGGTACTGGGGGTCGTATACGAGGCCTTCGGGCCCGTGTTCGGCGATGACCTGGAAGCGGTCATCGCTGGGCGCGCCAATCGCGACAAGCGCGTCGTGCACGGCGTGACCCAGTGCGGTGCGATAGGCGGCATCCTTGCCACGGCGTACATCGATACGGACGAGGGGCATGGCGGTATCCGGTGGGTTGGGATACAGGCGATGATACGCCACACATAAGGCCCCGCATGGCGGGGCCTTATGTGTGAACTGGCGGCGTTATTCAGGCCAGCATGTCTTTTTCTTTGGTGCCGGCTTTCAGTGCATCGTTAAACCAACGCGGGCGCTTGCCGCGGCCGGACCAGGTTTGTTCCGCATCGGCGGGATTGCGATATTTGGCAGCAACGGCGACGCCGGCGCGCTTGGATTTGGGCGCGGCCTTTCCGAACACGTCATCGAAGGTGAGGCCTTCTTCCTTGATCAGCGCGAAGATCTTTTCGCGCAACCGGGTGACTTTTTCCTTCTGCAGCTCGCTCTGGCGTGATTGCGCCTTGGCAATCAGGTCCGCAAGCTGGGTCTGGCTAAGGTTTTTGATATCGACGGCCATGGCATCCTCCCGAGTGGTGGTATCGACGGGCCATTAGGTAATGGCCATTGCCCGGCATTGTGGCGCAATGAAATGGATTATGGGAGCTATTTGATTATCTTTTCTCTAATATCAGAAAAACCCTACAGAGCCACGGGGTAATCCCCGTCATTAATAGTGAGTATTTTCCCAAAGCCGGGTGAGAATGACGCCTTCGTGAACTGTATTGAGGCACTCTCGAGATGGCTCGCCTTCGGCTTCGCGGGGCTCGGCTTCGCCATCGCTTTGTACACTTGGGCGTTGAGGCAGCGAGCCTTCGGCGCCCTGTCGTGGTCAAGTCTTTCTAGACACCCGATAGGGTGGTTTATCGCGCCGCCTGTAGCTCGTGGATGGCTGGCGGGACCTGTCCGTTGGTCGCGT